>JABHDX010000038.1 GCA_018672815.1 Gammaproteobacteria bacterium
ATCAGGAATAGCAATATGGATAAAACATAAATGGCCTTGGCTTGCTGTAGGTTGTTCAATTATGTTGCTTGCAGCTCAACCAACGTCAATTGGTCCTATACTTAGCAATGCCGGTGAGCCAATTTTTACTTTTGCAGTTACACTTGCAGCTATCAAATTTGGAAATAAAAATGAAGAACGAATAGCTTCTAATTCTTGAATAATTGAAGTCAAAGATTGATCGCTTCTCCGATATTAAGTGGCACTATCTCTATCTCTTGATCTTTATTAATTGCCTCCAAACCTTCTGGAATAATTGCCCAAGAATTTGCTTCCCTGAAAGGGTTCAGTTTGAAGGATTCTTGTCCTTCTAAAATTATGACCTCTAACTTACCTTGATCATTTACTGTTGTTTTTGCTTTAGCAAAAAAACAGAACTTTCCTGATTTTTTAAATTCCAATTGATTTACTGCAACTAGATAGTTTTCTTTTGCCTGTCCTTGCATTAATCGTATGGCATTGTTGACAAAAAAACGAAAGCCGACTGCTACTGATACTGGGTTTCCAGGTAAACCAAAGAGAATTTTTCCATCTGGTAATTTTGCCATTAATATTGGCTTTCCAGGTCTGATCCAGACTTTATGGAATAATATTTCTGCACCCATATCAAGTAATACAGATGGCACAAAGTCAGCTTTTCCAGCAGAGACACCACCACTTGTAATAATAATGTCTGATCCAGAATCTATACATTCTTTGATTTTATTTTTGATTTCACAAGGGTCATCTTTTGCATGTAGCTGATTGGTGCATTGTAGCCCTAATCTTTTGACGCAAGCTTCAATATAAGGCCCATTAGTATTGGGTATGCTTGATTCATTATTCCCATCTAATTCACTTCCAGTTGCAATAATGCCAATCTTAGGTGATTGGAATATTTGCACCTTATCAATTCCATTCATCAATATTGCCATCAAGTTATATGGGTTAATGGAACTTCCTTTTTCTAAAATAATATCCCCAGGTAAGAAATCTTCTCCAGCTAGGCGAACATTTCTATCTTTTTTTATTCCTTCATCAAGAATTAGAAATCTTTTATTATTCTCAGTAATAATTTTGGCTTGCTCTATGGGAATGACCGCATCAAAACTTTTGGGCATCAATGCTCCTGTCATGATTTCAAAACTAACATCATTTTCATCCGAAGCAATAAATTTATCTCCAGCGTAGATAGTATTTTTAATTTCAAAGCGTTTAGGATTATCTTTTGTAATCTCAATTGTTTCTTTGGTTTGAATTGCTACACCATCCATTGCAGAGTTAGAGAGAGCAGGCACGGGCGATTTGGATACTAAGGTTTTTGCATTAATGCCAAAAGCCTGTTTAACATCAGTATCTTTTACTGCTAGCGAAGTCACATTTTTTTCTATAATATTTAATGCTTCTTTATAATTGATCATGATTTATATATATTTTATTTGGAGTCTAAGCTTATTGTGCATTGTTTTAATGAGGGATGGAAAAATTTTTAAATTTAAAGCATAAGACCTTTTTAAGATAGAATTAATTAATAATTAGGTAACCGTATTGACTAAGATTAATAGAAGAAATTTCTTACAAGGCTCAGCAGCAGCTGGACTTAGTCTTGGATTGCAATATGGATCTATGGAAAAAACATTTTCAAGCGAAACTTATCGCGGTTTCGAGGATCTCTATAGAAAAAAATGGACTTGGGATAGAGTTGTAAGAGGAACGCACGGTACTAACTGTGCTGGCACTTGTGCCTTTAACGTATATATTAAGAATGGTGTTGTTTGGCGAGAAGAGCAACAAGGACAATATGAACAATTGGGAGATGTTCCTGACTTTGGACCCAGAGGTTGTCAAAAAGGTATGCGTCATCATAAATATATGTATGGCAAGCAACGCATACTTTATCCATTAAAAAGAACTGGTAAAAGAGGTGAAGGTAAGTGGGAAAGGATTAGTTGGGAACAGGCTACCACAGAGATTGCAGATAAGTTTCTTGATTACGCAATAGAATATAATCCTGAATGTATTTCTTATGGAAGCGGTACACAGATGTCTGTGAAAATGGCTTCCTTTTCTTCACATTTACGATTTGGCAATATTACGGGTGTTACTGTTCCTGAATTCTTTTCAGGTGTTGGAGATCTTCCCACCGGTTCATATATGACCTTAGGCCAAGTCTACACAGGCGATACATTTGCTTCTGTGTATAAAGCAAAATGTGTTTTAGTCTGGATGAGTAATCCAGCTGTGACACGAATACCTGATGCACACTTCTTTTGGGAGGCTCGTTATAATGGTACCCAGGTCATTTCAATTTCTCCTGAATTTACTCCTACAGCAATGCATTCCAGTATGTGGCTCAACCCGAAACCAGGGACAGATGCAGCCCTAGCTATGTCAATGGTCGGTGTGATGATCGATGAGAAACTCTATCAATCAGATTATATAAAAGAGCAAACTGATTTACCGCTTTTAGTAAGAACTGATACAAAAGAATTTTTAAGAAGAGAGGATCTATCACTCTATGGTTTACTGGCTGTTGATGATAATGTTTATTATATGTGGGATGAGGAGACAGATGCCATTGTACAGGCACCTGGGACAGGGAGAGCTGATAAACCTATGGGGAGAGATAGGCGTAAGCATGGAACATTAGATCTTGGAAACATAAAGCCAATTTTAGAAGGAAGATGGAAGATTAAAACATTGGATGGTGAAGTTGAAATCACCACAGTTTTCGAATTATTAAAAGAAGAATGCAAACAGTATACACCTGAAAAATCTTCCGAGATCACTGGGGTTAATCCTGGCGTCATCAAAAAAACAGCTCGAGTTTTTGCAGATGCTCAACCAGCCATGATTTATGCAGGCTATGCTTCATGTAAATGGCTTCATGGTGATCTCTTACAAAGAGCAATGCTATTAATGTTAGCTCTAAGTGGAAGTACGGGTAAAGAAGGTGGCGGGCTACAAATAGCAAATGCACCCGTTTCTAGAGGAATAAATCAATTTGGTTTTTCTGATATTGGTCCTGCACTTCGACTAATTTCTGCTACCACATGGGATTATGATCACGGGAATATGAAGCAGTTGAATGAGAAGATATACGGAAAGGATCTTGCTGAAACATTCGATCAATATTATAAAAAAAGTATCAGCGAAGATTGGTTCCCAGATTACAGCCAAAATGGCTATAAAATGGGAATATTTGCTGGAAACAATGGAGCCAACTGGAGAGCTACTGGAAGTCATTGGAGAAAAAATGCTTTGGAATCCCTTGAGGTTATTGTTTCGTTGGCACCCGACATGGGAATAACAGCACTTACCTCAGATTATG
Source organism: Gammaproteobacteria bacterium (assembly GCA_018672815.1). Next base: position 3,350 of record JABHDX010000038.1, read on the forward strand.
TTTTGCCAATAGCTCATCACTACGAAAGAAATGATTTAATGTTGCAATCAAGAGTGCCTTACTTGCAGGTCCTTAATGAAGCAGTGAGACCACTCGGTGAATCTGTAGATGACTGGGAAGCAAACAGGAGACTGGCTGAAGCTATCAGCATTAGAGCTAAAGAAAGAGGTATAAGGCCAATTAGAGATGTGGTTGATGGAAGGACGGTTAGAAGAGATTACACCAAGACGCTAGAGTTATATACAATGAATGGAAGACTTAAAAATTCAACCGATGTTGCTCAATTTATCATCAATACTAGTCATGGACTTCCAAAAATTTCATTTGAAGAGTTATCCGAAAAAGGTATTGTTAGAGTGGATGGTTCGGATAACACAATGTGGGATAATGAGGACTCACCTTACCATACTGAAGTAGCAAAGAGTGTTAGAGACAAACATCCCTATGAAACATTTACAGGCAGGCAACAGTTTTATATTGATCACGAATGGTTTATTGAATTTGAAGAGACGTTACCAACCTATAAGGAGCCTCTTGAAATCAAAGATTTTCCTATGAGAATGATGATGGGACATGCACGTCATGGTATCCATAGTATGTGGAGGGATGACTCTTTACTTTTAAGTTTGCAGCGAGGCGAACCTGATATTTATATTAATCCAGATGATGCAAAAGCAAGAGATGTTCTTGATGGAGACATGGTGAGAGTATTTAATATAGCAGGTGAATTTTTTGCTATGGCGCATGTCAGTTCATCGATCCAGCCTAGTATGCTCTTTATGTACCATGGATGGGATCCTAAATTATTTCAAAATGGGAAAAATTTTGGTGAAGTTATTCCAACTGGGGGATTGATTAAGCCCACTTCAATGGCCGGAGATTATGGGCATTTAGGTTATCAACCACTTGCATTCGCACCTAATCAAACTTATAAAGATTTTACTTGTGATTTTGAAAAGTCAGCATGAATGATTTATCGACAGCAATCAATTACGAAAGAGTATGCGATCAATCTTTAAGAAAAGTAGAAGAAACCGCTAAACCCAGAAGTAATCTATATACTTATTTTTCTCTTTTGTTGGGTTCACCTCATGAATTAGTATTAGAATCTAAGATAAAATTCAATGACTCAATTTTGAAAGGGTTGCCGTATACTTTTGAAATCAGTGACTTAATTAAGGAATATAGTGAGACTGAAATCATTGATTTGAAGCGTCAGTATAGTGCTTTATTTGAAGTAGGTGATGAAGGGCCTCCAGCGCCAATCAGAGAAGATCTATTTCTATCACAACCAGCAAAATTAAGAGAAGATTTGGTGCGTTTTTATGATTATTTTGGATACACTTTAAACGATGAGTTTCAATGGCAGATGGACCATCTGTCGATTGAGATTGAATTCATGCATTTTCTTATTTTTCAAGAACTAGAGTCAAACGATAATAAATTATCATTCCAGCTTGGCCAGTTAGATTTTTCAGAGAAGCATCTAGTGAATTGGATACCTGACTTGTCTGCTACAATTAATCGTCTAGGCAGTGGTGATATCTATTCTAAAATTGTTGTAGAATTAAACAACTTTCTTTTAATCGATAATAATTGGCAAAAAGAAACAATTAATAGTATTCATAAAACGGGGAGTTAAGTATGGGTCAAGTTGCAATGGTGATTGATTTAAATAAGTGTATAGGTTGCCAAACCTGCACTACTGCTTGCAAGTCTTTATGGACAGATGAACCTGGTCAAGAATATATGCTCTGGAATAATGTTGAAACTAAGCCTGGTCCTGGGTATCCACGTTATTGGGAAGAAGGAGGAGGAGGTTGGGATGAACAAGGCAATCTCAATCGAGATGGTCTGATGCCTAAGAAGGAAGATCATGGTGGAGAAGTTCCTTTGAATCATGATGAAGTGTATTTCAAGGGCCTTGAGGTAAGATTGCAACAAGAAGAGCCCATGGCTAAAGGTAAGGGTGCAAATTGGGATGAAGATACAAGTTCAGGAGATTACCCTAATAATTACCATTTCTATTTACCAAGAATGTGTAATCATTGTACTAAGCCAGCATGTCTAGAAGCTTGTCCTGTAAGAGCTATTTATAAAAGAGAAGAAGATGGGGTTGTGCTTATTGATCAGGATAAATGTCAAGGCATTAGAGAATGCAATAAAGCATGTCCTTACGACAAAATATACTTTAATTATGTCACTGGAAAATCTCAGAAATGCATTTTTTGTTTTCCTAGATTGGAAGAAGGAGTCGCACCAGCGTGTGCAAGACAGTGTCCAGGAAGATTAAGATTTGTTGGTTATCTTGAAGATGAAAATGGACCAATCAATGAATTAGTTTATCAATGGAAGGTTGCTCTGCCTTTACATCCAGAATATGGAACCGATCCTAATGTTTTTTATGTACCTCCAATGTTGCCTCCAACGTTTGATGAAAAAGGTGAATTTGCTGATGAGCCTCGAGTTCCAACGGAATATCTTAGAAGTCTTTTCGGAGAAAATGTTGATGAAGCATTGATTACGATGCAGTATGAGATGGAGAAAAAACAAGAAGGTAAAGAATCTAGATTAATGGATATCTTAATAGCAAAAGAATGGAAATCATTGTTCAGCATTCCTGATGTGAAGATTTATTAATTAGTGAATAACTCTTAAGGAAACTTCAAATGGAGCTTTCAAAAGGCCGAATTTTTTTAATTATGACATCGCTGGTCTTGTCTTCAGTAATGGCAAGTCTAGACTCGAGTTTTACTCCCATTGCCATCCCAGACATGATCGATAAACTTGACTCAAGCACCAGTGAGGTGGTTTGGGTTGCCCTGGGATACTTAATTGCTGCAAGTGGACCAATGTTACTAGCTGCAAAAATGGCAGATGGTATTGGCCATGCAAGATTTTTCCAGATAGGTACATTGATTTATAGTCTTGCAATGATTGCATGTGCCTGGGCTCCTGATGCAAACACACTTATTGCAATCCGCTTTATCCAAGGTTTTGGTATGGCCTTATTTTTACCCACTACATTTGCAATTGCTACTGCCATGTATGGGCCAGAGAAAAGAGGAAGCGCACTTGGAATTCTTCAAGCAGCCAATGCAGTTGGCTTTGTTATGGGACCTGTTTTTGCTGGCTGGTTAATTGATGCTTATGATTGGACAGCAATATTCTGGTCTCGCATACCTTTCGCTATTCTGGCTATTTTATTGGCTTTTTTTGCCCTTGGTTTTAAGCATCCTTTTCAGTTCTCTGAAAGAAAGAAGACATACGATTATCTTGGAGCAGTTTATTTAACGGTTGCATTATTTGGCATACTTTATGGATGTAATAAATTGCCAGTAGAGGATAATCATCTAGATCTTTCAACTTGGATTATATTTGCACTTGGTTTTATTTTTTTTGTTTTCTTTATCAAACAGGAAAGCAAGCATAGTGATCCATTAATTGATCTGACTCTTTTTTCAAATAGTAATGATTTTTCAAAAGCTTCAATAGCTTTTGCCTCTGTTTTTGCTAGTTTTCCTGTCTACCTTTTTATACTCCCAATTATTATGATTAGTGGTCTAGAGATGAAAGCTTGGGATGCAGGCCTTGCTTTAGGCTTGGCAGCTTTAGCAACTTTGCTAATTAGTCCAGTTGCTGGAAATCAGTCTGATAAAATTGGACCTGGTAAATTATGTATGATGGGTGCTTTAATTACTGCTATCGGCTATCTTTGTCTTTTTCTAGTATCAGCTGATTCAACGGTGTTTTCAATATTGCCAGCTATGGCATTAATTGGAGCTGGAACAGGTTTATTCTTTTCTCCTAATAATAATTTAATGTTATCGAGCGCTCCTCCAGAAAGGGCAGGAATGGTGTCCGGACTTTTTGGTGTTCTAAGACAATCAGGTTATGCTCTAGGCTTTGCTATTACTGCCAGTCTTTTTACTGCTATTCAAAATTATTTTGATCTTCAATGGGCTTATTCTTCAATAGATCCCATGTCTCAAAGCTCAGCGTTAAGCATTACTGATATCTATCATCAAGGCAGTCAATGGTCTCCTGAAATGCTTGTTTTTATTTTGCATATTGGGGTTTTATTGTGCACAAGCATACTTATTATTACATTCATTAATTCACTACCGAAAATTCAACTCAATATTGCTAAACATTCTCTTATAGTTGCTTCTTCACTGCTTATTGCTTTTCTATCCATCGCTGTATTTAGTTTAAATGCACCTGGCTATCTTAAGAAAGATGACCTCTCAGCAAATCTTACTAATAATGATAAAAATCCAATCAGTCCTTTTGGAATGTCATCCAGATCATTCAAAATTATCACCACTGCCAATGCTGAAAAAAATGATCAAACTGACAACAATACAAGCAATGTTAATTATGACAGTCGATGTGTTTTTTGTCATGGTTCTAATTTGGAGGGTATACCCGGTTTAGGAGTCTCTATCAAAGACTCTATGTTTCTAAAGAAAATGAATGTAGATGAAATTATAATTTTTTTAAAAGAAGGGCGAATGTCTAATTCTACTGATAGCATATCTGGCGGCGTAATGCCTGGTTTTTCATGGTTGCCTGATGAAGAGATTAAAGACATTGCAGTTTTTATAAAATCGGCTAGCAGTAACTCTGAATGAGCCTTATTTCTGTTGAGAATAAACCCAGTGCATTATCGGCATGGTATGCAGTCATCGTATTGCTATTTGCCTACGTTTTATCGTTTGTAGATAGAATAATTATGAGTCTTCTTGTGATTCCTATTCAAAAAGATTTAGATATTTCAGATACTCAGATGGGACTTCTTATGGGCCTTGCTTTTGCAATATTTTATACTGTAGTAGGTATACCAATAGCTAGATTATCTGATGTAAAAAGTAGGAAAATTATTGTCTCTATAGGTATTTTTCTATGGAGTATTATGACAGCTGTTTGCGGGCTTGCTAGAAGCTTTTTGGAGTTATTTTTAGCAAGAATAGGAGTTGGTGTGGGTGAAGCAACACTCTCACCGGCGGCTTATTCTATGATTGCTGACTATTTTCCTGAAAATAAGTTAGGCAAAGCCATTGCCGTTTATCAGTCTGGAGCACTCTTTGGTAGCGGTATTGCCTTTATTATTGGAGGAGCGATTGTTGGTTTGATTGTCAATTCCAGTGCTACATCATTGCCTTTCTTAGGAGAGCTTCAACCTTGGCAATTGGCATTCATTATAGTAGGACTTCCTGGTGTTTTAATGGCTCTTGTAATGTTAAGTGTGAAGGAGCCCAAAAGAACAGGAATTAAAAAGGATCTTGGGACATCGGTTACTATAAAAGATGCAGTCAGATATATGGTTAAAAATTCGAAAGTGTATCTTTCAGTTTTTATAGGATTCAGTATGCTTGCAATTCCTATTACGACTATTTTTACTTGGTATCCAACTTATCTACAAAGAATTCATGATCTTACAATAGGCGAGAGTGGAAAAATACTAGGATTAATTCTATTTTTTCTTTCAAGTTCAGGAGTCTTTTTTGGTGGTTGGTTAGTTGATTTTTTAAAACGAAGAAATTATCAAGATAGTTTTTTTCGAGTGGGTTTGATTGCAGCAATCACTCCAGTACCGTTTACTCTTTTTGTGTCATCAATGTCAGATATAGATGGTACGATAATCCTATTGTGCCCATTTATTTTCCTTGCCAGTATGCCTCTTGCTATTGGTCCAATTGTACTTCAAATTATTTCACCTAATCAATTGAGAGCACAAACAGGTGCAATTTATATGTTATTTATGAATTTATTGACAGCAGCTATTGCTACTTCAGGGATTGGTTTTATTACCGATTATATTTTTGAAAATCCTTTAGATGTGGGGCAGTCTATTATGATTGTTAATATTGTTTCTGCCCCTGTTGCTTTTTTGGCTCTATCTTATGGTTTATTTCATTACAACAAAACATTAACAAAAGAGTAAATATCTACTATGATTAATGGCTAGCCTTTAAAGAAATTGAGCGGGCTTAATAATAACGAAAGAGGAGATTTTGAATATGTCAGATGAATCAACACAAGAAAACTATGCTGGTGTTTGGGACACAGGTCTAGGTTTTGGGAAAAAGTCAGCACTTATTGTTATAGATCTATTGCAAGGTTATACGACCGAGGGTTCTGCATTGTATGCACCAGGAGTCATCGATTGTGTAGCACAGATGCCAGACATATTAGCTTTAGCAAGATCTAAAGAGGTTCCAGTCATACATACAAGAGTTTTGTATACACCACCTGATTATCCAGAAGGCGGTATTTGGATTAAAAAAGCCCCTGTACTCAAAGATCTTGTTTTGGGTAATCCTTATGCAGAGTTTTGTGAAGGCGTTGAACCTGCTGAAGGTGAACTAGTAATTGTTAAGCAATATGCCAGTGCCTTTTTTGGAACTTCATTGGTTGCAACACTAAATGGATTAGATGTTGACACACTTATTATTACAGGCTGCACAACTTCTGGTTGCATTAGAGCTACAGCTGTTGATTGCGTTCAACATGGATTTAGACCCATTTGTGTAAGAGAGTGTATCGGAGATAGGGCTGAGGGACCGCATGAAGCTAATTTATTTGACATCAATGCCAAGTATGGAGATGTAATAGGTAAGGATGTAGCAATGGATTATCTCAATAATTTATAAACTGTTTTTAATTAATTAAGTAAGAGGAATTTAGAATGAGCGATTTAACACAAAGTAAACATTATGATTATATTCCGATCATCGATCGTGAACCTTTCAAGTTGCCTGATGGGGCAAGAGTTGCAGTGATGCCTTATCTTAATATTGAGCATTTTCCAGCAGCAATAGCTGGAACATCCTTAATACCTGGCACAGCTGGTTTTTCTCCAGATCCTTTAAATTATGGTTGGAGAGACTATGGCAATAGAGTAGGGTTATGGAGAATGAAAGAACTTATGGATAAACTGGGGATGAGAGCAACGGTTTGCTTAAATTCAGAAATTATTAGAGAGTATCCTAGAATTGTTGAAGAAGCATTAGCCAGTAATTGGGCTTTTATTGGTCATGGTATCAATAATGCACCAGCAAATTTTATTGGAAATGCTCCTGATGGCCAAGGAGGCCATACTCCATTAAGTGAAGATAGGGAAAGAGAAATTATTAGCACGGTTTGTAATTCAATGGAAGAAGCCATTGGAAGGAAAACAAAGGGTTGGTTAAGTCCTTTTTTAACACACACCGATAATACCCCCAGAATTCTTGAAGAAAATGGGGTTGAATATTTATGTGATTACACAGCTGATGATCATCCTTTTAAGTTTAATACACCAAATAACAACCTCATTGCAGTTCCTTATACAGTTGAATTGAATGATATACCTGCTTTCCTAGGACACTCCGGAGTTGGTGTTTCTTCTGAAGCTTTTGGAGATATGATCGTTGACCAGTTTGATGTTCTTTATGAAGAAGGTGCTACCAATGCTAGATGTATGCCAATTTGTTTGCATACCTTTCATGTTGGTCAGCCTAATAAATTCAAACATCTGAAAAGAGCCTTTGAATATATTGCTAGCCATGATGATGTATTGCTTACAACCGGCGATGACATCAATGATTGGTATAGAGCACAATATATGTAAACAAAAAAGTCCAAGTTTATTTGGACTTAGTACAATAAACATGGGTAGTTTATAGACTACCCATGAAAAAAAACCCATGAAAAATAAGCTTCTTTATTTAACTGTCATGATCTGCTTGGTATTCAGTAATGAGTATCTGTTAAGTCAGCCTATGCCGCCAAAATTACCCGATGTGGGACCAACGGTCATGAGATTACCAACATTACTTAAACAATCACCCATTAATTTAAAAGTACCAAAAGGTTTTAAAGTAGATCTACTTGTAGATAACTTGAGTTCACCAAGATGGTTGCTAGTGCTTCCTAATGACAATATTTTGGTAGCACAATCAAGAACAGAATCGTTACCAGGTTTGCCTCTTGAGACATTGAAGATACTATCAAAAATGAATCTTTTTGGCCCTTCACCTAATAATATAATAGAAGTCAATTATAGCGAAGGCAAGTATCAGTCAAAATCTATAATCACTGACTTAAACCAACCTTTTGGAATGATTTATTTTCAAGAACATCTCTATATTGCTAATACCGATTCAATTTTAAAATTTGATTATGAAGATTTTAAGATTAACTCAGCACCTCAGAAAATTATAGATATACCAGCAGGACCTCCTAATAATCATTGGACTCGAAATATTATCTTAAATAAAGATTTTGATAAAATATTAATCTCAGTTGGTTCTGGAACGAATGTAAATGAAGAAGGAACGGATAATAATGAACGTGCATCCATCTGGGAAATAAATCTAGATGGAACTGGAAAAAAATTGTTTGCAACTGGACTCAGAAATCCAGTAGGAATGGCCTTTGAACCAATTAGTGAAAAGCTTTGGACAACAGTGAATGAAAGAGATGGGTTGGGCGAATTTTTGCCACCTGATTATTTCACTGAAGTGGTTGAAGGTGAATTCTATGGTTGGCCATATGTTTATTATGGAATTTATCCTGACCCAAGTCAGTTAAAACTCAACCCCTTAAAAGTAGAAAAAGCACTAACACATTCAAGAGTACCAGATTTACCTGTGGGTTCTCATACGGTTCCTTTGGGCTTGTTGTTTCATAGTGGAAAAAATATTAACCCTAAATACAAAAATGGAGCTTTTATTGCAAGGAGGGGTGGCGTTTCTACATCCAAGTTAGTTGGATACGATGTTATATTTATACCGTTTGAAGATGGTTATCCCACAGGAGAGATAGAGGTTTTTCTTTCAGGTTTTATTGCCGATATGGCCAAAGGGGAAATTCATGGTAGGCCTGTTGGTATAACCGAAATGAATGATGGCTCTATTCTTATTGCAGATGATGTAGGCGGGAAAATATGGCGTATTAGCTATAGTGAAGACAATTAAGACCAATCTACTAATAGCAGGAGGCGGACTCGCTTCTTGCATACTCGCTTATAGAATTAAATCATTGTCATCTGATATCGATTTTTTAGTAGTTGAGAAAGATCATCAGTTGGGAGGTAATCATAATTGGTCCTTTCACACCACCGATATTAGTAATTCTCAATTTGAATGGCTCTCCCCTTTAATAACCTTTCGTTGGAATGAACACGATGTTGTTTTTCCCCAGTACTCTAGAACTATTAAGGGAGGATATAACACTATTACTTCCATCGATATGCATGAAAAATTGATGCCTCTCATTGGCAATCATGTTCTTTTTGATAACGCTATCAATTATTTAGATAATAAAGTAGCAAAGCTGGATGATGGCACAGTAATTGAAGCGGATATAGTTATCGATGCAATGGGCAACTCACCTTCTAAAGGTATTACTATTGCGTATCAAAAATTTTTAGGAATTGAGATTGAGCTAAATAAAACTCATAACATAGAAAGACCTATATTGATGGATGCTGCAGTTGAGCAAATTGATGGTTACCGATTTATGTATACGCTACCTTTTTCTGAAAAGAAATTATTAGTCGAGGACACAAGATACAGCGATAGTTCGCAAATAAACGAAGAAGAATACCAAGCTCAGATTATGAAGTATCTTGATATGAAAGGCTGGCAAGACTGTAAAATTATAAAAAAAGAAAAAGGAGTGCTGCCCATCATCTTGAATGGTAATTATTCTAATGTGTTTAATAAGGAAATTGGAATGATTGGAATGAAAGCACTCTTATGTCATCCAACGACAGGTTACTCATTGCCTCATGCTGTTAAGATTGCTGATCTTATTTCCAGTAAAATTTACAATAAAAGTAATAAGATTAATGATGATATTAAGCAATATTCAATCCAATCATGGAAAAAAGACGAATTTTTTAGAGTATTAAATAGAATGCTCTTTTGGGCATGCGAGCCTAGCTCTAGATATAAAGTCTTCCAGCGTTTTTATACATTACCTGAATCTTTGATAGCTAAGTTTTATTCCAGAGAGTATTTATTTATCGAGAAAATAAAAATGATGATTGGAATGATGGATGGCTTTAAGCCACCCATAAAAATTAGTAAAGCACTAAAGGCATTATATAGGAATGAATAAGAAGGTTGCTATTATAGGAAGCGGGTTTGGTGGTTTGGCACTAGCTATCAGGCTTCAAGCTTCAGGTCTGGATACTGTAATTTATGAAAAGAGGGATAAACCAGGAGGCAGAGCATATTTTTACAAAGAAAAGGGTTTCCATTTCGATGCTGGACCTACAGTTATTACAGCGCCTCATATTTTTCAAGAGCTCTTTGATTTAACCAATAAAAAAATGCAAGACTACATAGAGCTTATTCCAATTGATCCTTTCTATCGATTGATTTGGCCTGATGGCGAAGTGTTTAATTATAACTCTGATATGGATGAACTAAATTCTCAAATCCATAAACTGAATCCAAAAGATGTTTATGGTTATAAGAAATTTTTAAAATATTCAAATGCAGTCTTCGAGGAAGGCTATATAAAAATGGTTGATCACCCATTTCAATCCATCTGGAGCATGATTAAAGTTGCCCCTCAATTGATTCTTCTGCAAAGCTTTAGATCAGTCTATTCAATGGTGTCTAAATATATTAAGCATCCAAAACTAAGACAAGCTTTCAGTTACCACACTTTATTATTAGGTGGTAGCCCTTATTCTAGCTCTGCTATTTATTCTTTGATTCATGCACTAGAGCATAAGTGGGGAGTATGGTTTTCAAAAGGAGGAACAAGCACACTCATTGCAGGCTTGACTCAGTTATATAAAGATTTGGGCGGCACTTTACATCTCAATTGTGAAGTAAAAAGTATTAAGACAAATAAAAATAATGAAATACAATCTATTATTATTCACCATGGAGAAGAAATTAAGGTGTCTGCTGTAGCAAGCAACGCTGATATCTACCACACTTATAATGAATTGCTTTCTGAGAATAAAATAGCTCAGAGGAAAACAAAGATACTAAAGAGAAAAAAATTTAGCCCTTCTCTATTTGTGTTGCATTTTGGTCTACGAAAAAAACATCCAAAGCTAGCACATCACACAATATTCTTTGGTCCGAGATGGAAAGAATTACTCAAGGATATATATAAGAATGGGGTCTTACCCGAGGATAACGCACTTTATTTGCACTCGCCTTCAGTGACTGATTCTTCTATGGCACCTGAGGGTTGTTCAACTTATTACGCTCTTGCCGTTGTTCCTAATTTAGGTAAATTAGATATTGATTGGTCAATGGAACAGGACAGATATAAGAATATTATCTATCAACAGCTTGAGGAGACTTGTTTGCCTAATTTGAGAGAGGACCTAGTTGTAGATCGAGTCTTTACACCTTTTGATTTTAAAAAAGAGCTCAATGCTTATAAAGGTGCCGCCTTTTCCATGGAACCTTTACTTGTTCAAAGTGCTTATTTTAGAATACATAATAGTGATCAGAAAATTAAAGGTCTCTATTTTACAGGAGCTGGCACACATCCGGGTGCAGGAGTTCCTGGAGTGGTTAATTCTGCGAAAGCCACTGCAAAAATCATAATGGACAGGTTAGATCATGGATAAAGTGCTTTCGCATAGTGCTGCAATGATCAGAGAGGGTTCCAAGAGTTTTTCAGGAGCATCTAAGCTTCTTGATTCAAGCAGTAAAGAGTCTGCAATATTATTGTATTCCTGGTGTCGTTACTGCGACGATCAAATTGATAATCAAATTCTAGGTATCAATCAACAGAGTAATGAAAATAATTTGGATGCAGTTGAGATTGTTAAAATAATGGAGAAGAAAACTCAGGATGCTATCAATGATATCCCATCAGAAGCAATTGAATTTGAAGCATTAAGAAGAGTGCTTCAAAAACATGGTATTCCACAGCAATACCCATTGGAGCATTTGCAAGGTTTCAGAATGGATGCAAAGAAAAAGCAATATCATAGCATTACAGACACACTTGAATATTGTTACCATGTTGCAGGTGTAGTAGGAATAATGATGGCTTATATTTTTGGTATAAGGGATTCAAAGATAATAGAAAGAGCAGCAGATTTGGGTATTGCTTTTCAACTCACTAATATTGCAAGAGATGTTATTGAGGATGCCAAAATGGGAAGAGTCTATCTACCAAGCGAATGGCTAGCAGAGTATGATATAAAGCCTGGGTCAATTCTAGAAACTAACAATAGAGTGAAGCTTTTTCTAGTTATCAAAAAGCTTTTGGATGTATCAGAACAATATTATGAATCTGCAAACATTGGAATCACCCATCTACCATTGAGAATAAGATGGGGGATTAAAGTGGCTTTATCGGTATATCGACAAATAGGCATTAAGATTAGAACATTGGGTTCCAATGCATGGAATCAGAGGGTTTATGTAAAACGTCCTTATAAACTATTTTTAGCAGTGAAGTATTTTTTAAGATATTACTTATGGAATAAAAACAACACTGCACAAGAGCTAGAAAGAGATCCTTTACTTTGGAAAAAAAACTAAACCCCTAATTTCAAGTCTTTTGGTACATAGAGGAAGCCAAATGAAGATGCAAAATTTTTTTCAGACGTAGAGTGATGAAGATGATGAGCACGAATCATTCTTTTCATATAACGACTCTTGAATTTATATTTAATTTTAATTCTTCGATGTACGATTATATCGTGAAAGATAAAATATGCAGGACAGTAAGAGGCAATACCAACACCGACCCAAAGTAGAGCTGTATCATTATGATAGCCAAAATAAATACAGAGTATCGAAGGGATAGCAAATAAGACTGCAAACCAATCATTCTTTTCAAACATACCTTCTCTAGGCCTATGATGTGATTTATGCAGATTCCATAAAAATCCATGCATAACATACTTATGTGTATAGAACGCAACTGCTTCCATTATGCAAAAAACAGTAAGGATAATTAAACAGTTTAAAAACATTAGCTTATGATCTCAATTCTAAATAGTTTCGATAGCGATAATATAATGATGATATTTTATCATAATGATATATTGATTATCCGATCAATAACTTTACGACAGGACCAAAAATCATAGTGAAAAAGAATAAGAATTGTCAATGGAGAATAGCTAGGAGACCTTCAGGGAATGTAGTGAATGATGATTTTGAATATAGAGAAGTTGATATACCAAAAATAAAGGATGGCCAAGTTTTACTCAAGACCCTTTATTTGAACCTAGCTCCAGTCATGAGAATGTATATGTCTGGGAAATCTATTGCTGGAGAGTCTGCATTAAATATAGGCGACTTGATTCATGGCAGAGGTGTAGCTGAAGTAGTGGAGAGTCGTCATAATGATTATAAAGTAGGAGATATATTACAAGGTCAAATGGGTTGGCAAACTTATAAAGTGTCCTCAATTACAAGCAGTGAGAAATTTAGAAAAGTTCCAGATACTGGAATTTCATATTCCATTGGTTTGAGTTTATTTGGAATGACTGGATTTTCTGCTTACTTTGGTTTTTTTAATAGTGGCGCTCCCCGCCAAGAAGATACCGTTGTAATTTCTGGTGCTGCTGGAGGGGTAGGATCAATTGTTGTACAACTAGCTAAGAATCTAGGTTGTCAAGTTATCGGTATTGCGGGAGGTCACGAGAAATGCAGGTTTATAAAAGATTTAGGTTGTGATATTGCACTGGATTATAAAAGTGGTGATATTGCTGAAAAGATTAAGGATGCTACCCCTGATGGTATTGATTTATATTTTGACAATGTTGGTGGTGAAATACTATCAGCTTGTTTGAATAATCTTGCACAAAACTCAAGAGTAGTTTTATGTGGTTCAATATCAGAATATCTCTCTTCTGAACCTTATGGACTAAAAAATTATACTAATCTTAGGAAAACTAATTCTACAATGCAGGGTTTTTTTATTTACAACCATATGGATGATCTTGATGAAGCTGAAAAGGAAATGAAAGATTGGATTTCTTCAGAAAAAATCAAGCCAGTTGAGTATATATTCAATGGATTTCTTTCCATGCCAGATTCTCTAGCTAGTCTTTATGAAGGAGAGAATTATGGAGTTGCTTTGTGCCGTGTAGCCCCTGGACCATATGATCATTAAAAACATATATACTATGCACATGAAAGTTATCACTTTGATTAAACAAGTACCTTTTTTATTGTTAATACTCTTGCTCTTAACCATGCATTCATTAGCCTCAGAAAGTGATTGGATGCAATACGGAGGAGATGAAGGAGGCGGTCGTTATTCAGCTTTATCACAAATTAATCGTGATAATGTTGGACAATTAGAAGTTGCTTGGAAGTATAAAACGGGTCATTTGGATGGTGTGCCAGAAAAACTTTCTTTTTTGAAAAAAATGGTGGGGTTTCAGGTGACACCTATTATGCTTCCTGATGATGTAGGAGGCTTACTAATTTTATGCACACCTTTCAATGAAATTATTGCTCTTGATCCTAATAATGGAACAAAGCAATGGTCCTATGATCCTAAGATTGATTTAAGACCATTTGCAGGTCGCTTCAGTTGCAGAGGCTTGGCTCAATGGAGAAATCCAGATCTACAACTGTCAGAGGTATGTGCTCATAGTCTTTTTTTGGCTGCTAATGATAAGAGATTAATAGCAGTCGATGCGAAAACAGGCATACCTTGTCCAAAATTTGGAGAGGAAGGTATTGTTGATGTTACACCAATTATAAAAACTTTAGAACCAACAAACCAGATTAGGGCGATGCAGTTAAAATCACCTCCAGCAGTTGTTAATGGAGTGGTGATTATCGGTGGTACAGGCAATAAGTTCAAAGATGCTAGTTCAGTCAATGGGGCAGTTCGTGGTTTTAGTGCTATTGATGGATCTTTTTTATGGGCTTTTGATACATTGATACGTGATGTTACGAATCCCGAGTCTCTCCCATATAATGTAGGGGGTGCAAATGTATGGACGACTATGTCTGTTGATAGTGATAGAGATTTAGTATTCGTGCCTACTGCAAGCGCATCTCCAAATTTTTATGGTGGTTTACGCCCTGGAGATAATCGTTATGCTAATTCTGTTCTAGCAATTAAAGCATCAACCGGAGAATTAGTCTGGCATTACCAAACGATTCATCACGATATATGGGATTGGGATTTACCTACTCATCCGCTCTTAGTAGATATCACTACAAAAAAGGGAAAGGAGCCTATTGTTATTCAGTTAGGTAAAACTGGCATGGTCTATACTTTTCATCGTGAAACGGGTGAACCTTATTTTGAGATAGAAGAAAGATCCGTTTCAACTGATGGTATTTTAGGAGATCAGTTATCGCCAACCCAACCATTTCCTGTGAAACCACCTCCACTGATAAGACAGGGAATTACTCCGGATGATGCATGGGGTGTTACGCCTATAGAAAGAGAAGGTTGCCGCGAGAAAATTGCTGGGGCTAGATATGGAGAAATGTTCACCCCTATGTCTACGAAAGGCACAATTATGTACCCACAAGTTGGAGGCGGAGCTAATTGGGGAGGTGGTTCATTTGACTCAGAGAGAAATATACTAGTTGTTCCTGTAGCAGAGGTTCCTTTTTACGTTCGTTTGATTCCACAAGAGAATATAGACAAGAAATTAGCTAAGTCACCAATGGCTGGAAATCCAATGGGACCACCAGGATTAATTAAAGGAACTGAATATGGCTTAGAGCAGGCTCCATTACTTTCACCTTTATATACGCCATGTACAAAGCCCCCATGGTCTTCGTTAGTTGCAGTCGATATGATCGAAGGTAAAATTTTATGGAAAAAACCTTTTGGAAAAATAGACAAGCTTAGTCCATTACCAATCGGCTTTGAATGGGGAACACCATTTGCAGGTGGAGCTATTACTACTGCAGGAGGATTAATTTTTATTGGAGCCACAGCTGATGAACGATTCAGAGCATTTGATATTGAAACAGGTGAAAAACTTCTAGAATTGAAAGCGTCAACTTCTGCTATGGCTACTCCAATGACTTACATGGCTAATGGAAGACAATATGTAGTGATTGCTACGGGCGGGCATATGTGGAATTACAGAGATGGTATCAGTGATGAAATTATTGCTTATGCCTTGCCAAAAAATTTAATCCAATAAATCGACAGCATCTAGTGTTGCATCAGGATCAAGAAAGTCTAAACCTGCCTCTTTTACTTTTTGATTGGATACATTTTTTGGGCCGGGGCTGAGATTTAACCATTCTACATGGTCTAATTTCTCCCGATCGCATACGGAGGCAAAGAACTCTGATTTAGTTATTTTTACTTCGTTAAAAAGGTTATAAAGTCCATTGAGTTTTTTATTTATTGCAAGCTCAATTGCTTTAATAACATCATCTCGATGGATAATCATTGCATCTGATTGGCCATCAAAAGGGACTTTCTGTCCAGATATCTGTTTTAATTGATTTTTCCATTCTCTTCCAGGTCCATGTATCGTGCCCGTTCTGAATATACAGCTCTGAATAGCAGGGTTTTGAATATTATTTAGTAATTCTTCTGTTTCGATATAGACTTTTTGGAATGGGTTTAAGGGGTTTGCTTTTGTCTCTTCTGTGATTTCTGATTCATTGTTTCCATCTCCATAGGCGTTTAATGAACTAGTAAAAATTATACGACTCAACGTTTTATTCGATTTACATACAGCAACAATACTTTCAGCAGTACCTACATAGGAATCTCTATAGAGATCAGGGTCCATTACTGTTTTACCATCTCGTTCAACCATGCCCCCAGCAACTGTCAAAATCAGAATATCTTGATTTTCCAATAGTTCTTCCATCTTTTTTTGATCACTTCCATACATGACAATCACTTTATCTGAAACAGTTTCCAATTCTTGTTTTCTAGATTCTTTAGTGGTAGTGACTGTGATGTTATGCCCTAAATTTCTGAAATGACGACATGCTGCAAAACCCGTGTAAGCAGCTCCTAATATTGCAATATTCATGTCTTATTTCTTATTTATTATTTAGGGCTTCAAGAATGATATTAGGCAGTCGTGAATCATCCCATTCTGAATCTTGGCTTCCAGTTCTTAGAATCACTAATGATTCTGAAGGAATCATATATATTCGTTGTTTTCCCAAACCGTCCATGAAGAAAAGATCATCTGCTTTAAAAGCCTCACTATGAATATTTGCAAAGGTTTCCATTCTTGAGTCATATGGCCTTTTTGGCTCAAAATTATTGCCCAGCCAGATTTGCATACCATAATTAATATTTGTCTTAGAGGGCTTGGTCATTTGATCAACCCATCCAGATGGAAGTATCTCTTTTCCTTGGAATATTCCCTTATTTAATAACATTTCACCCAATCTAATCATGTCACCAACAGTGGTCCACATACAGCAATCTGTATGCACCATGCCTCCTGGATTATCTACGAAAAAATAAGCATCTTTTGCTCCCAAAGGTTTCCAAATTTTTTCAGAGAAGTACTCACTATACCTTTGACCTGTTGCTCTCTCGATGATAATTCCTAGCATTTGACTATTAGGATTTACATGAGAAAAAACTGTACCAGGAGGGCTATCACTTGAGACATTGATGTTTGCAGATGTTATATCCAAACCCATTATTCTTTGGATTCTTTGAGAGCTAGGTGAAAAATCATAATCTTCTTTTAGTCCTCCAGCCATATTGAGAAGGTTTCTTATGGTGATTGATTCTTTTTCCGTTTCTTGCCATTCATTAATGAAGACTGAAGCTGAAACATCCACTGATTCTATAAACCCATCTTCAATGGCATGACCCATAAGAATTCCATTCATAGTTTTAGTTAATGAATGCAGTCCAAAAAGTGAATCAAAATTAGTATCATTCCAATAGTTTTCAAAAACAATTTTCCCTTTGTGTTGTATCACTAAACTATTGCTATTATGTGACTCTGCATAATCACTAGCTTTTTGAAAAGCCTCTAGAGGTATCTCACTTTTATTAGAATCAAGGGTTTCAAGAGGGTTTGTATAATCTCCTTTAGTCATTTCTAGGGGTTGATACCAAGAAAGTCTTGGATTGAGTGGATTACCTAGGAGTGAAGTTGTCCATCGCTCCCAAAATAAACCATAAAAGCCCAAAGCAGCAGGAATAAATCCTGAAATGATACTTACTAATAGAATGATGCCAAACCATTTAAATGTTTTTTTGAAGATTAATTTAATCATTGACTACCCCTACTGATAAAAATCTTTATTCGCTACTTGGATAAAACCAGTCAGGTCCAACACAAGGCGTATTGATTTTTACTGAAAATAATGAATTAGTTGTTGGGAAGCTTTCATTGACATCTACACCAGCAAGATCAATTCTAGATGCTGGCGTGCATAGTATTCCATCTTCATCAAGATCTATCCAAGCATAGACTACTAAGCCAGTATTACCCAATGAATCATAACCGAAGGTGTGGCTAAAACTTGTATCATTTGAGGTAAAGGATTCAATCTCATATAGAGGGTGTTCTTGGAACCCAATTCCTGAGATTGCATGAAAAATACTAAAATTAATTTTACTGAAGCTTAAATTCGAATCAATGACTACTTCACCGGAGATGGTAATTTCATCTTTGATCAATTCCGAATCCATATTATTACAGGATTGCATTCCAATACCAATCAATGCAATTAAGACCAAACAAATTGTAATTTTTTTTAACATCCTATTATATTGTAATAAATTTAGACGATGAAGTTCAAAAATATGTTTATAATTTAATAATGGCTGTATTCAAGAAACTGGTTTCATCAAATCAATTATTGGTATTAATCACACTCATTTGCATACAATCTTGTAGTCTTTTTAAAACAGATTTCAATTTTTTTAACCCTCAGTTTGAAGTTAAAACAATGGATAATCTGTTCTTAGATTTTAAAAAACTCAATAAGCAATTACCCATACGAATTTCTTATCCAGCGACAACAGGTAATCTACCCGTCATTGTTTTCTCTCATGGTAATGGCTCAAAAGGCGATATGTATCAAGGTTTTACTGATTATTGGGCCAGTCATGGCTATGTAGTAATTCAGCCGACCCATATTGATTCAACTTCTCTTGGCTTTGTGACCAAGCGCGATAATATGCGAGAAATGTATAAGCAGATGCTTAATGTAACTGATACTCGAAGACAAGATATGAGTTTCATTATTGATTCATTGGATTTAATAGAAGAAATGATCCCTGATTTAAAAAATCGATTGGATAGATCAAAATTAATTGCAGCAGGGCATTCAATGGGAGCAGCTACAGCGATGCTTGTTTCAGGAATGAAATTGGTAAATCCAATGGATGGAACTGAAGAAAGTTCAGAGGAAAATAGGTTCAAAGCATTATTGATGATCAGTGACCCTGGAACAATGACATTAATGCCAAAAGATCCTTGGAAAGGAGTTAGAATTCCTACATTAATTTCTACAGGCACTGAAGATTTTAGTGATGTTGGCTCAACACGAATGAAGTCACCATTTAAGTATGAAGTACCATTATCTCTTAAACGTTCTTTTGCGCCCCATCATTACCTCCTAATAGATAAAGCTGACCACTATCTAGGAGGCCTAATTTGTAGAATTGATGTTCCAGGACCTCCTCAATATGAGGCATTAGATATAGCTGCTAAATCAAGTGTTGTTTTTTTGAATGCTTATATAAAGAATGATAGGAATGCATTGATCTCAATGAAATTTGGAGATATGAAAAAAGCTACTAATGACAAAGCATCTCTGACTTTGAAATGAATTTTTCTTATTCTAATTTTGTGTATTTTTAATTAGAGACCAAATAAAGATTCAAAATTCTTTCCTAATAGTAATTCCATTTCTTTATTTGTGTAATTTACTTCTTGCATTGCATCACCAAAACGATTTAAGTGACTTTTTGTATAGCCAGGAAACTGAGGCCCATCTGAGCCATAAATCACTCTGTCTATCAAATTATTTTCCTTAATAATTGAGAGATATTGGGGAAGTACATCTTCAGCTTTTCTTGCTCCCAATGCACCAGGTTCAAGATAAACATTTTCATATTTCTTAACCAATTCAATACATGAATCTAAATATGTAAGTGCAATATTATAGCTATCATAACCAGAGTGACCGAGGATAAATTTTGTTTGAGGGTATTTTTTTATTGATTCTTCCAAATAGAGTGGATCCACATAAGGCGGCTCTCTTCTAGTATATGGGTTAGGGCTTGTACCTGTATGAATATATACGGGTTTACTCAATCTACCGGCTATCTCATAAATCCCATCAAACCTTTTGTCATCAAGTCTCATTTGTTGATGAGCATGAGCAAGTTTTATACCGTAAGAATTATATTTTACTAGATCATCTTCCAACTTCTTAAGCTCTATATCTCGATTAATATTCCAATAGTCAGTTCGGATACTATAGAAGCCAAACATTCTCTCTGGATGATTCTTAATTTGCTCGTAAAGAAATTCATTGGATGCATTACCTGTAGTATCTGGACTGTAAACAGCAAAAACTCCGGCTTTTTTAATCCCAGCATTATCCAATTGTTTTAAAATACCTTCAGAGGTTAATCCATTTCCTAATAAAGAGCTCATTAAGAACTTCAATGGTTTTGGTACTCTTTCTGAGTATCTTTCCTTATAGGGTTCTGTGAGTGCATCCCAAGTTCCGGTGTGAAGATGCATATCAATTACATCAATTGTATTGCCATTAACAACAAGACCATAAACTGGTTCATCATTTTCATTGAAATAATTGATAGTTGCGAATGCAATAATTATTACTATAGAAATTTTTATAAGATTTTTTTTCATATATATTCAGTTTCTAATAAATTTCATAAGAATTCAAAAAAACCCGATAGCCCAACTAATACCTAAAATAATAATAATCCATTTTAAAACCTTTTTTAATAGGAATTTAATCATAGAGTATTTTTAATTAATTCCTTTGCTGATTGTGTTTACCAAAAATGAGTCATCCCATTCCATTTGTATGTCCCCTGTTCTAACGATTACCAGTTTTTTGGATGGGATAATATATACTCTTTGGCCACCAAAGCCATCAAGATATATAACATCATCATCGATAAAAGGCTCTTTATGTAAGGCAGTCGCCGTACTTTTTTTATTGTAAGCTCTTCTTTCTTGATGTTCTGTACCTAACCAAGTTAGATAACCATAGTTTGGGTTGAGTGAAGATGGTGTGATCATTTGATCTATCCATGTATCAGATACAATTTGTTGGTTATTAATTGTACCTTTATTAAGAATAAGTAAACCGACTCTCAGCCAATCTCTTGCCGTTGCATTCAGACAGCAGAACATTCTAGGCATTTTTGTTAATTCAGAATCTAGGAATATATAAGCATCACTTTCTGCAATTTTTTTCCATAAGTTTTGTGAGAGGTATTCTGCATATCGCAATCCAGTTGAACGCTCTAGGAGTAATCCAAGATTCTGAGGATTAACCCCATTATAAGCAAATTCATGATCAGGTCGCTGAATACTCATTTGATTAATTGTTGATAGTGTAATTTGATCACCAACCACTAATTGATTCCATTCGCTTAAAGGATGAAAGGAAAATGTAGGATAATCAATACCACTTACTTGTTGTAGCATTTGCCTGATAGTGATATTTTTTCGATCATCATTAGCCCACTCAGTAATATAATTGAAAGCAAAGTCATCAACATTTTTTATATGGCCTTGATCTATTGCTATACCAATAAGAATAGCTAGAACTGTTTTATGCATGGAGGCCGTGCTTGAATTATAATTTTTTGAATAACCCTCAAAATAATGTTCAAGTTGTAGGCTACCTTGATGAAAAATTAGCAAAGCATGTGAATTATTATCTTGAGAGAATTTTATGGCTTGGTCTATAGAATTTTGATTGATGGACTTTCTTTCTGAAAAATTTTTCAATGGTATACCAATACCGGACTCAATTGTTTCTGGTATACCTGGACTTTTACCAATAATCACTCCACCCAATCTACTGATTACTAATGGGTTTTGTATATAAAGGTAGCTGATATAAAGAATCAGAGAAATTATCGCAAGCAATACTAATTTTAAAATGAATTTGAATAGTTTTTTCATGATTCATATTAAATCATATCTTAGGATCTTAAGATATTGGGCTTGCTATAACTCTAGGCTATTTTATAAAGATCTTATCTCTTTCATTGTTTGTCTAGCCAAGCATCGTCACTTTCCTCAGTAATGGCTGAGAATAATGGTGAGGATAAATATCTTTCACCTGTATCTGGTAGCATTGCACAGATGGAACTATTTTTAGGTGCCTTTTCTGCAACCCTTAATGCACCATTCATTGTTGCTCCACCCGAGATACCACAAAATATACCTTCTTTTTTTGCAAGTTCTTGAGCTGTAGAAATCGATTCATCATCATCAACAGTAATTATTTCATCAATTATTTTTTCATTCAGTACACCAGGGATAAAATCTGGAGTCCAACCTTGTATTTTATGGGGTTGCCATTCTTTCCCAGAAAGGAGCGATGCCTTATCAGGTTCAATTGCAATGATATTGATATTAGGTCTAGCAATTTTTAAAACTTCACCCGTACCAGTAATTGTTCCACCCGTACCCCAACCACTAACAAAGTAGTCTAGGTCTTTGCCTGCAAAATCATTTAATATTTCAGGGGCTGTGGTATTCCTGTGATATGCAGGATTAGCTGGATTTTGGAATTGACTGGCTAGAAACCAACCATATTTATTTGCCAAATCTTCAGCTTTTTTGACCATGCCTGTTCCTCGCTCTGCTGCTGGCGTTAGGATTACTTTTGCACCTAGTGCTTTCATAATTTTTCTTCTTTCAATGGAAAAGGTTTCCACCATCGTCGCAACAAAAGGGTAGCCTTTTGCAGCACAAACCATTGCCAATGCTATCCCTGTATTTCCTGAAGTTGCTTCAACTACAGTCTGTCCTGGTTGTAATTTACCATTTTCTTCTGCATCTTCTATGATGGCTATTGCGAGTCTGTCCTTAACCGATGCTAGTGGGTTGAAAGCTTCACACTTGACAAAGATATTTTGATCTTGCGGCCCCATTGAATTAATTTTTACAATCGGCGTACTTCCAATTGTTTCAAGAATATTGTTATAGATCATATTATTTTTTAATGTAATTAATAGTTTTCATATATTTTAATATTAATTTAATCCTCTCCTTACACTTTTTGGATCTAAATATATAACCATTTATTTGGTCAATTAATTGATCTCTGTCGGATAATATTACCTTCATCATGAAGAAAACATCAGTAAGGAACTATTTAATAGAAGAGGGGCTTCAATTAAAAAGTGGAGAGATTCTTATTTCTCCAAATATTGCCTATGAAACTTGGGGTAATTTAAATAAGGATTTTTCCAATGCAGTTTTAGTGACTACTGGCTTATCTCCTTCATCACATATTGCATCAAACGAACTCAATATTGAACAAGGTTGGTGGGAAAATATAATTGGACCAAATAAGGCTATTGATACAAATCGATTTTTCGTAATCTGTGCGAATTCATTAGGTAGTTGTTTTGGTTCCACTGGGCCTTCGAGCAAAAATCCTCAAACAAATCAGCCCTATCAATTGTTATTTCCTAGATTATCAATTGAAGATATTGCTTCTAGTTTAATAAGTCTCATAAAACATTTAGGTATTAATCAATTACAGACAATTGTTGGCCCTTCTATGGGAGGAATGACAGCATTGAGTATTGTCCAGCAAGCACCAGAAATCACTAAAGAAATGATACTTATATCTACTTCAGCTTCATCAAGACCTTTTTCTATAGCCTTAAGATCATTACAAAGAAAGATGATTACCTCAGACCCAGCTTGGAAAAATGGCAACTATGATCTTACTGATCTGCCTTTGGAAGGGATGCGGTTAGCTAGATTCCTAGGTATGGTCACTTATCGTTCACCTGAAGAATGGAATCAGAGATTTGGTAGAGATCTGATAGAGGATATTGATACAAATGCGAACCTATTTGATAACACATTTAAAGTAGAAAGTTACTTACATAATCGTTCAGATGATTTTATTAAACATTTTGATCCCAATTCATATTTATATCTTTCAAGAGCTATTGATTTATTTGATCTAATGAATGACAGTAATGCTTTGCCTAAAGAATTTAACCATACTACTTTGAAGAAAATCAAAATTATTGGTGTTGATTCAGATTATATTTTTCCTTTTGAATGTCAAAATGAACTTCATAAGATGTTTTTATCATCTGGCATTCAAAGCGAATTAATACAACTACAATCAATACAAGGCCATGATTCATTTTTAGTTGATGATAAAAATTTTGGGAAAGCCATTTCTACTTTTCTCCGATAAAAAACTATTTTATTAATATAGCAAAAAATTATATATAGATTGAAATAACACCATATTATATAATAAATGGTTATAATTATTTTTCTATAATAATGGAGTCAAGAATGACCCTTACACAGCTAAAATATTTAGTCTCTGTGATGGAGAATAAGCTTAATATAAGCCTTGCTGCTGAAAGCTCCAACACCAGCCAACCTGGGATTAGCAAACAAATTAAGTTGCTAGAAGAAGAGTTAGGTGCACATATTTTTGTACGAAAAGGTAAAAAATTGACAAGCATTACTCCGTTTGGTGAGGAAGTAGCATATTATGCTAAAAAAATTCTACAAGATGTTGACAATATTGGCCTTCTGAGCGATCAAATTTCATCAATAGATGAGGGGATTTTAACCATTGCTACGACTAATGCACAAGCACGTTACATTCTTCCAGAAATAATCCAAACCTTTAAGAAAGACTACCCAAAAGTAAAATTAGAACTTAAATTAGGGTCTTCAATCCAAATCAAGGAAATGATTTTAAATAATGAAGTTGACTTAGCAATAGCAACTGATTTGGACGATCGTAATAATGAAGTTATTATGCTACCTGCTTATGATTGGTTTAATGCAATTATTGCACCGCTTGATCACCCCATTAAAAAAGATTTAAAAAAATTAACAATTCAAAGACTTGCCAAAGAGCCACTTGTGACTTATGCCTTTAGTGTTGGAGCTGACACTTCATTTACTGAAACATTTAATAAAAATAATTTAGAAGCAAATATTGTTTTTGCAGCTAGAGATGCAGATATTATAAAAACTTATGTCAAGATGGGGATGGGAGTTGGTGTTATTTCTGGTATGGCTTATGAGTGTGATGACCATGAAAATTTCTTAGCAGTCAGTGGTGAAAATATTTTCCCTAAGCACACTACTTATTTTGGTTATAGAAGAGGCATGTTACTGAGTAAATACTCGATCAGCTTTATTAACTTATTAGCTGAACATTTAACACCAAGGAAGATTCATAAAGCATCAGAATCTAAATCACAAGAAGATATTAATATGTTATTTAATGATATCGATTTGCCTGTTATGGGTGGATGCGATCAAATTAAACTTTAATTATTAACAATTATTGTGACTAAAAATAAAGATATATACACCGCTATTGCTTGTATGCTTTCTGCTGTTTTTTTAATGGTAACTTTAGATGTCATAGCAAAATATTTGCTCGTTAAATATTCTGTCGTTCAGATGACATTTCTTAGAGGTTTTTTCTCACTAATAATCTTAGGCTCGATAGGTGTTTTAAAGGATGGTAGAAGTATTTTTAGAACTGAAATACCTGAATGGCATTTTGCAAGAACAGTATTAATGATCGTATCGACATTTACTTTTTTTGCAGCTTTGAAGTTGTTGCCATTAGTGAATGTAATGGTCATAGTTTTTATTGCTCCAATAGTTGTAGCGGCACTTTCTGGACCTCTATTAGGAGAAAAGGTAGGCCCTTGGAGATGGTCTGCTGTTATGATCGGTTTTATAGGTGTTTTAGTCATATTACAGCCCAGTTCAGAATTTAGTTTAATAGGTACAATTTATGCTCTTATTGGAGTTATAACCTATGCTTTACTTTCGTTGTCTTCAAGAAAATTATCTGAACAAGAATCTGCTTTTAATTTGAGTTTTTATGTATTTATTGGTCCCACAATCTTGGGTGCTATCAGTAGCTACTTTTATTGGATTCCTCCCAATCAATTTGATTGGTTATTATTTCTGCTTAGCGGATTAGTAGGAGGATTTGCTTTTATCTGTTTTAACTTAGCTTTTCAAAAAGCCGAAGCTTCCTTGCTGACAACTTTTGAATACACAGGATTAGTTTGGGCTTCATTGGCTGGATACTATATCTTTAGTGAGGTGGTTGATTCAAAAATATGGCTTGGAGCTCTGATCATAATTTTAGGGGGTGTAATTATTGTATATCGTGAGTCTATAGCACTAAAATCAAGTGAGAAATCTGAATCCTAAAAGGATATAATTTTATATACAACATCAATATCTCATTTTCAATTAAAACAGTTTAGGACATTAATATAATGAATGATAAAAATAAAACTAAAGCTTTAGATGCAGCACTCAGTCAAATAGAGAAACAATTTGGTAAAGGTTCTTTAATGAAGCTTGGCGATGATAGTGTTGATAGAGGTATAGAAGCTATTTCAACAGGCTCAATTGGCTTGGATTCAGCATTAGGTATCGGCGGTGTTCCTAAAGGAAGAGTAGTAGAGATATATGGTCCTGAATCTTCAGGTAAAACTACATTAACATTGCAAGTGGTAGCAGAATGTCAGAAAGCTGGAGGCACTGCAGCCTTTATAGATGCTGAACATGCATTGGATCCAATTTATGCAGAAAAAATTGGAGTAAATACAGATGAATTCTTGGTATCTCAGCCTGATACTGGCGAGCAAGCCTTAGAAATTACAGATATGTTAGTGAACTCAGGTGCTGTCGATTTGATCGTAATTGACTCTGTGGCTGCTCTAACTCCTAGAGCTGAGATAGAGGGCGATATGGGTGATTCACACGTGGGCCTGCAAGCAAGACTGATGTCACAAGCATTGAGAAAATTAACTGCAGGAATTAAAAAATCTAATACAACTGTTATATTTATTAATCAAATTCGTATGAAAATAGGAGTTATGTTTGGTAGTCCCGAGACTACATCGGGAGGTAATGCCCTGAAATTCTATTCTTCAGTAAGATTGGATATTAGACGAATAGGCGCTATTAAAAAAGGTGACGAAATAGTTGGCAATCAAACAAGAGTCAAAGTTGTAAAGAATAAAGTTTCTCCACCATTTAGAATGGCTGAGTTCGAAATCATATATGGCCATGGCATATCGACTGAAGGTGAAATTATTGATATTGGAGTTGAGCATGAATTAATTGAGAAAGCCGGTTCTTGGTATAGTTATAATGGCGATCGAATTGGTCAAGGAAAAGAAAATGTTAGAGAGTATTTACTGCAAAATAAGGAAATAGCAGAAGAAATTAATACTAAGATTAGATCCATACTTATGCCTTCCAATAAAGAAGCCAAAGAGGATGAATAGTTTTATGCATCCCATTTGGTTTTGACTGAGAAGACTTCAGAAAATCTACTGATACGTAAAAAAGCTATGGATTACTTATCCAGGCGAGAGCACAGTTATCAGGAATTGAATACTAAATTATTAAAAAAAAGTTTTAACCCATCAATAGTTGATATTGAGCTTGAGAAATTAATTAAGGATGGGCTTCTTAGTGATAAACGTTTTACTGAATCATTCATTCGTTCTAGAAAAAACCAAGGAAAAGGGCCATTAAGAATAAGATCGGAATTATCAATTAAAGGAGTTAAATCACAGCTAATTGAAGATGAACTTGAGGAAGTGAAAGAGCAAGAATGGACTCAACTTGCTGTTGAAGCACTTAAGAAAAAGCTGGGTAATGATAGTGAACTTGATTATCATAAACAACTGAAGTTAATGAGGTTTTTAAGCACTAGAGGATTTAGTAAGCAACAAGTAAAATCAGCAATAAGTCATTGTTTAAACAACCTATCATCTGATTGATTATGAAAACAAAAGAGATAAGAACATTATTTTTAGAATATTTTGAGTCTAAGGGCCATCAAAGAGTAGAGAGCTCATCATTGGTCCCAGCCAATGATCCCACATTGCTATTTACAAATGCAGGAATGGTTCAATTTAAGGATCTTTTCTTAGGTCAAGAAAGAAGAGATTATCTTAAAGCAGTCAGCTCCCAAAGATGTGTTAGGGCTGGAGGTAAGCATAATGATTTAGATAATGTTGGTTATACTGCTAGGCATCATACTTTTTTCGAAATGTTGGGTAATTTTAGTTTTGGAGATTATTTTAAAGAAGAAGCCATTTGTTATGCTTGGGAATTTATCACAGAAGTATTGAAAATAAATCCTGAGAAGCTTTGGATTACTGTTTATGAGGAAGATCAAGAGGCAGCGAGTATTTGGCTGGAGAAAATAAATATTCATGAGAAGCGATTGATTAAGTTGGGCAAGGACTCTAATTTTTGGTCGATGGGAGATACTGGTCCTTGTGGTCCATGTACTGAGATATTTTATGATCATGGAGATGGCATTGAAGGCGGACCTCCAGGCTCACACAATGAGGATGGCGATCGCTTTGTTGAGATATGGAATTTAGTTTTTATGCAATTTGAAAGAGCGGTTGATGGAACCATGAATAAGCTGCCTAAACCTTCAGTTGATACTGGCATGGGTCTTGAAAGAATTGCAGCTGTTATGCAGGGTGTTGAAAGTAATTATGATATTGATATTTTTAAAAATCTCATTGCACGTATTAAGGAAGTTGTTGGTTCAAGTGGGAGTGAAAATCACTACAGAGTTATCGCTGATCATATAAGGTCTAGCGTTTTTCTCATTATGGATGGAGTTAGCCCTGGCAATGAAGGCAAAGGTTATGTTTTAAGAAGAATTATCAGAAGAGCTTTGCGTCATGGTCACGAAGTTGGAGCAGAAATACCTTTTTTTCATCGGATTGTAGAACCCTTGATTGAAGAAATGGAAACAGTTTTCCCAGATTTAAGAAAAAAAGAAGAATACATAAAACGTATTATCTTGATGGAGGAAGAAAGATTCTCATCCACATTGTCGCAAGGAATGAAGCTGTTAAATCAAGAAATTGAATCCAATCAAGGAAAGGTTCTTTCAGGTAGTTTTGTATTTAAGCTCTATGATACATATGGTTTCCCAATCGATTTAACAAAAGATATTGTTAAAAATATTGGATTGGATATTGATCAAGAAGGGTTTGATGAGGCCATGGCGAAACAGAAGTCTATGGCTCGAAAAGCCAATCAATTCAGTCAAGAAGAAAATATTCAACTTAATCATCAGTTGCAAACATTGTTTCTTGGCTATGAACAAATGGAAAATCATTCCAAGGTTATAGGAATATTTAAGGATAGAGCATTTGATGTAATCAATGAAGGTGAAATGGGGCAAATTATTTTGGAAGAAACTGCTTTTTATGCAGAGAGTGGAGGGCAAATAGGCGATGTGGGTAGTATAGTTTCAAAAAATGGTATTTTTGATGTCATTGATACTCAGCATTCAGGAAATGCACAAGTTCATATTGGTTCTGTATCAACAGGTTCAATTAGTCTAGGCGATGAAGTTAAAGTAAGTATTAATCCTATTAAAAGAAGTTCTATTACTAGTAATCATACTGGCACACATTTATTGCATGCTGCTTTAATGAATATTTTAGGAGATCATGTTACGCAAAGAGGTTCTTTGGTTGACGATATGAAAATTCGTTTTGATTTCTCTCATGATCAAGCAGTGAGCAGTGAGCAAATTAGAGAAATAGAAGCAATTGTGAATTCTAAAATAGAAGAGAATATTGAAGTTGAAACAAGTATCATGAAACATGATGAAGCTATAGATTCAGGTGCTATGGCTTTATTTGGAGAAAAATATGGTGATGATGTTAGAGTGCTTGAGGTTGGTAAATTTTCAAAAGAGCTTTGTGGTGGAACGCATGTCAAAAACACTAATGAGATATCTTTGTTTAAAGTTGTTTCCGAATCAAGTGTTTCATCTGGTACCAGAAGAATTGAAGCAATTACTGGAGATCAAGCATTGAAATGGGCTGAAGAAACTGAGCATTTAGTAGAGCAATTAACAGATCTTCTAAAAATTAGAAGAGAGGATGTTGCTGAAAAAGTCACAACTTTGGTTGAGACGAATCGAAAAATGAGTCAAGAAATTAAGGATTTAAAAGCAAGGGTTGCTGGATCTCAAGATAATGATAATTCTGTAAAACCAGAAATCATTAATGGCATATCTTTAATCATAAAAGCACTCGATGATGATACAGAAGCTGGAATCATGAGAACCGCTATAGATCAAATGAAAAATAATCTTGGTTCTGGAGTGATCGTTTTATCAAGCCTAAGCTCAAAAGGAAAAATCAGATTAGCTATAGGAGTAACTCAAGATTTAAAAGAGAAAATACCTGCTAATGAATTGGCTAAAGAAATGTCAGAAGCATTAGGCGGCAAGGGCGGTGGCAGATCTGATTTTGCGAATGCAGGTGGCACTAACCCTGATAATATAGAGCAAGCAATTTCTATTCTTAAAGAGCGTTTAACTAGTATCTAGAAATCTCATTCCCCGTCTCTGACGAATAAATATTTTATATGAATAACCAAAAGTCTAAAATTGCTGTTTTTGGAGCTAATGGAGCTATAGGACATGCTTTTATAAAATACTATAGTAATTCAATGGTTTACGGTATGAGTCGTAAAAAGCCGGATGTCAATATTAAAGGCATAAAAAGTATTATTATTGAGAAGTACGATGATGAGAATTTATCAAGAATAGCTGATAAATTTAAGAATGACTCATTAGATAAGATTATTATTTCTATTGGTATGCTCCATAATGATAGTTTGGAGCCTGAAAAACGGATAGATGATTTAACAACAGACCAATTCAATGAAATTATGCATTCAAATGCAGTGATCCCCTCTCTGATTGTTAAACATTTTCATAAAAAAATGAAGAAAGAGTATCCATCTATTATTGCTATCTTGTCAGCTAGAGTGGGAAGTATATCTGATAATCGTTCAGGTGGATGGTACTCATATCGAGCTTCTAAGGCAGCATTGAACATGATTATTAAAAATATGAGCATTGAGCTAGGAAGATTAAATAAGAATCTTATAGTTATTGGTTTGCATCCAGGAACCGTTGATAGCGCTCTAACCAAACCTTTTCAGAAAAGTATACAAAGCTCGAAATTATTTTCTCCAGATTATTCAGTATCTAAATTGTCATCAGTTATTAATTCTTTAGTAGTAAGCAATAGTGGTAAATGTTATGCATGGGATGGAATGGAAATATTTCCATAGTAATTTAGATTAAGTACTTCAATCCATTAGAAAGTCTGTTAATTTGTTTATTTAAGTTTGGCTTGCTAGTCTTTAATGCATGAAAGAATATTATTCTTTCAGAATTTAATTATTGATGGGTGAGAGAATGGATTTTCAACTTAATGAAATCTCATTAATTATAAATAATAAAAAATTAGAGTATGAACTTCCATATCTATGGATTAGAGATAACTGTCATTGCAATGATTGCAGAATAGGGGAAACACTTGAAAAGAGGTTTATGCTTAATTCTGTTCCTGTAGATTTAAAACCCAAAAGCGTAGATATAGAAGAAAATGATATTAATATACGTTGGCCTGATGACCATGAAACAACCATAAGCTTGAAGGACATAAAATCTTTAAAAAAACCTAGGAAGCCTGAAAAAAAATTATGGACTAAAAACTTCATCCCAAAATATTACGATTGGGATGATTTTCTTGAGAATAATGACATTGCTATTAGTGCTATTTCTGAGTTTATTACCAAAGGAGCAATATGCATTAAAAATGCTCCATGCATTCCAAATTCATTAGAAGATCTTGCTCCAAGACTAGGTCCTATAAGAGAGGTATTGTTTGAGCGTATTCATAATGTTTCTATGGATGGTCATGTATATAATATTGCACACACATCATTAGAAGTTCCACCTCATAATGACTTTGCCAGTTATTCATGGCCACCGAGTGTTCAGGCTCTTCATATGCTAATCAATGAATGCGAAGGCGGAGAATCAATGATAATTGATGGGTATAAAGTTCTTAAAGATTTAAAAGATGATCATCCTGATATTTTTAATGTTTTATGTACTTTCTCAGTGCCATTTCGAGAGTTTGATGAAGAAAATGAGACTTATGCAAATGAGCCAATTATTAGATTAAATACTGCAAATGAGATTATTGGATTCAGATACTCAAATCAATTAATGCAAATGATAGATCCTCATAAAAAAAATGTGAGTTTATTTTATAAGGCTTATCATGAGCTCTGCAATAGAATTAATAGTGAAAAATATAAGTCAAAATTTCGACTCGAAGCAGGCCACATACTTTTAGTTTCTGCCCATAGAGTTCTTCACGGAAGAGAAAAATTTAAACCAAGCGGTAAGCGTCATCTTCAAGATGCATACTATGAGATGGATAACATAGAAAATAGTTTATTTCTCTATGAAAGTTTACAGGGGTAATTAGGTTGGTAAAAAAAGTTGAATTTATATCAATGGATGAAGGAACCAAGGAAGATTATGATCTTATAGCCATTCATGATTCGGAAAATGAAAAAGGTTTATCGAAAAGAGTTATGCAATGGCTTCAGATGATGGATGGAGAATCTCCATATCAAATTGGAAGGCTTCAACATTGTCTTCAGACGGCTACAAGAGCAGAAAAGGATGGAGCCGATGTAGAAACAATAGTGTGTGCATTGCTTCATGACATAGGTGATGTAATATCTCCAGTCAATCATTCTCAGGTTTCTGCAGCACTTTTAAGGCCGTATATTAGTGAAAAGAATTATTGGATAGTTCTTAATCATGGATTATTTCAAGGTTACTATTGGATGCATCATTATGATCAAGATAGAAATCTAAGAGATCAATACAAAGATCATCCTTATTACCAAGACTGTGTAGATTTTTGTTCTAAATGGGATCAAAAATCATTTGATCCACATTATGAAACAAAATCTTTAGAATATTTTATACCTATGATTGAAGAAATATTTTCTAGAGAAGCCCAATCATTCCTTTAATCACTAAACACAATATTTCATTTGTCATTTGTTGTTTTTATCAGATACTTTGATGCCAGTTCTCTTAATTCTGCAGAGATTTCAACAGATTTTCGTGTGTGTAAATCAAAGAGCACGCAAATGCATTTGAGTGTTGCTGCGACTTCATTATTGCCAAGATTTTTCATCTTATAAAGAATTGTGATCGATTTATTCCCAATTTTGGTAAGTTTTGAATCGATTTCAAGTATATCGCCAACCGATACTTCTGCCTTGTAATCAATCACATGCTGAACATCTGCCCAAGCAATTTTATTTTCTGCATCACTAGAGCCGGTCCATCCAAAAACTGTGTATAACATATGGTAAGCAGCATCGTCAAACATAGCCACATAATGACGAGTGGTCATATGACCTAAAATGTCACACATCCATGGGTGTGCAACGTTTTTTTGTACTAAAACCATTTAAATTCTCCAATAAGTTTTATCATCTATATAGGCCTTTTAAGGCCAAGAGTTTCTCTCGCTTCTGATGGTGTTTGAATTGAACATCCCATGAGTTCAACAATATTGCAAGCCCTTTCAACCAATTGGCCATTCGAGGCAAAAACACCTTTTTCCAAATAGAGATTATCTTCGAGACCTACTCGAACATTTCCACCCAAGAGCACGGATTGAGCCACCATGGGCATTTCCATAGCACTTGTCCCAAATCCTGCCCAATTACAACCTTTTGGCAGTGCATCAACCATGGCTTTAAAGGACGCAGTGTTTGCTTCAGCAGCCCAGCGTATACCAAGGCAGACCTGAAACAGTGGTGGATTATCCAGTAATCCTTGATCCATAAGATGTTTAGTAAAGGATATATGTCCCAGTTCAAACACTTCAAGTTCTGGCTTCACACCTATTTCCTGTAGTCTTCTGGCTCCTTGTTCAAGCATGTTTGGAGTTGATATATAAACATAATCTCCTTCGGCATAATTAAATGAACCACAATCAAGTGAGCAAATTTCTGGCAAGAGTTCTTCAATATGCTTTATTCGTTCCATTATTCCAACACAGTCTGTGTTGTCGCTAAAATTCATCGGTTCCTCATCTGGACCTAGAAAAAGATCACCACCCATTCCAGTGGTGAGATTAATGATAACGTCCACATTGCTTTCACGAATACGACTGACTACTTCACGATACAGTTCTATACGTCTGCTTGATTTGCCACTATCGGGTTCTCGTACATGAATATGAGCAATGGCAGCACCAGCTTTAGCAGCCTCTATCGCTGCAGCTGCAATTTCTTTCGGCGTGACTGGAATGGCAGGGTGCTTATCAACAGAAGCCCCTGAGCCAGTTACCGCACAGCTAACAATAACATTACGATTCATTTATCAGATCCCTTAGAATTTTTTTTGCTTATAACGATTTTTCAAGCCCATTTTATGGAATATTTTAGAACAGTGAATAATAATTTTTCCATTGTTATTAATACTGTCAGCTATCTTTTTTTACCCAAGAGAGTTTATCGTCAATGTATATCTCAGCTTGTGGTTCAAAGTCTTGGGGTTTGTCTAGGCTGCAAATGGTAATGTTAATATCTTCTGGATCTTCCTTAGAAAGAAAGGCTAAGGGTGTTCCGCATTTCTCGCAAAAGTATCGCTTTGCGTGTGAAGAAGAATTTAGTTTTTTAGGCTCTCCTTTAATGTACTCAAAAGATGACAAAGGAAGAGCTAGCCAAGAAACAAATGGAGCCCCCGAAATATGTCTACACGTAGAGCAGTGGCAATTTACGGAGAGGTAATTATTTGTCTCAAAGTTATAGCGAACAGATCCGCAAAAACAACCTCCTTCAATGCGTTCATCCATAATTGCCCCCTTTTAATGTACCGTTATAAATTACTCCCTTTCATCCATGAAGGCAAGAAGCTGTATATCAATACAGAGAATGTGATTTTAAAAGATTAAAATCCCAACCTTTGTTTAGTGAACTAGTTAGGTATAATCTATAATTCAAGAAAAGGAGAGGTGGCTGAGCGGCTTAAAGCGCTCCCCTGCTAAGGGAGTATACGTTAATAGCGTATCGAGGGTTCGAATCCCTCCCTCTCCGCAGATTTAAAGGTAATGTATGAGTAATGGTGAAGAAAAAAAAGAGCAAGAACAATCGAGTTTGTATGGAACAATCATAGAGCCTGCTTTTTCTGGCTCGACTTCTTTTATGCGAAGAAAGGCAACACGTGATCTAGATGGTATAGATTTGGTTGTTACCGGGATTCCATTAGATACAGCTACTACTAATCGCCCTGGTGCTCGTTTTGGTCCGAGAGCGATTAGGGCGGCATCGACGCATATGGCTTGGGAAAGACCTTATGGAATGAAATTTGATCCATTTGATCGATTGGCTGTAATAGATTATGGCGATTGTTTATTTGATTTTGGAAAGCCAGAAAGTATACCTGGTGATATTCAGTCTCATATTGAGACAATAATTAATCAAGGTCCATCGACCTTATCTTTTGGCGGCGATCATTTTGTTACTTATCCAATATTATGTGCCTATGCAGAAAAGTACCAAACACCAATATCATTAATACATTTTGATGCTCATAGCGATACATGGAGAGATGATGAAGAGGAAAGAATTGATCATGGAACTATGTTTTATAAAGCCATGAAGCAGGGAATGATTGATCCAAAAAAATCAGTGCAAATAGGATTGAGGACTGAAAATCCTGATACTTTTGATTTTAATATTCTTGATGGAGACTGGGTTCATAAAAATGGTATCGATGCGGTCATTGATAAGACGCTTTCTATAGTTGGTAATCATCCTGTCTATATGACTTTTGATATCGATTGTTTAGATCCAAGTTATGCACCTGGAACAGGCACACCAGTATGCGGTGGATTAACAACGCATCAAGCGATGAGTATTATTAGAGGGTTTATGGGTATTAATCTAATCGGTATGGATGTTGTTGAAGTAGCTCCAGCCTATGATGTATCAGAGATTACTTCACTAGCTGCCTCCCATATAGCCATGGAGATGATTTCAGTTTTTGCCAGTAAGCCTGAATTCCAATCTTAGACCCCAAAAACTCCAAAAAGCAAGAGTCCAATCATACTCAACATCATGAAAAGTCCTAGTAGCAATATTAATTTATTGTTCGGCATCTTATTAAGTTCCGCAAAAGGTTTGAAGTACTCTTTCTGAAGGTTCTGGTGGGTTCATATAATCTGGATGAATATCTTGAAGTGTATAAGGGTGTTCTAACACAGAAGATAAGTTGAGCATGACTGAGAAATCTCCATCAGTTACGCCTGCTTTTATTGCTCTTTCTATAAGGTGATTCCTTGGTATATAGATTGGGTTCATTTCTTTCATAGATTTAACGATATTTTTCTTCGTTTTATCCCTAGTATTAATAAGCTCCATCCACCTATTTAACCACTCTTTAATCAGTACTTCATCATCAAATAATAATTTGAAAGACGTATTATTGTTATGCTCTAGGTAATCACTTAGAAAGTGAAAGGCTAGAGTATAATCGACCTCATTATTTTTCATTAAGGTTAGAAGATTTTTTAAGGATTCCTGGGATTTTTTATCTTTTGAGTTCAGTCCTATTTTTGAACACATGACATCTGAAATATCAGAATTTACTATTTCAGAAAAACTGTCTATGATTTTGCTGACACTTTTTTTTGCCTTGTCTTCATTATTATCAATCAATGGCACTAAACAACCAGCAAGTGAAGCAAGATTCCACTGAGCAATTTGAGGCTGGTTTCCAAATGCATATCGACCATGTCGGTCGATAGAACTAAACACTGTTGAAGGATCATAATTGTCCATGAAGGCACAAGGTCCATAATCAATAGTTTCACCAGAGATTGAAGTATTATCTGTATTCATAACTCCATGTATAAAACCAACTCCCATCCATTTAGCAATTAATGAAGCTTGTTTTTTTGCAAAAAGATCCAGGAAGCTAAGGTAAGTATTATCTGATTCATTTGCTTTTGGGTAATGTCTGTTGATTGCATAATCTGCAATTATTTTAAGTTCATCACTTAATTGACGAGAGGCAAAATATTCAAAGGTTCCCACTCTTAAATGACTCCTTGCCACGCGAGTGAGAATACCTCCGGGAAGAGGCGTTTCACGATATACCTGTTCACCAGTTGCTACAGCTGAAAGCGCTCTAGTTGTAGGTATATTTAATACATGCATGGCTTCACTAATCAGGTACTCTCTGATTACAGGACCAAGAGCTGATCGACCATCTCCACCTCTTGAAAATTCCGTTTTTCCTGAACCTTTTAGCTGGATATCAAAACGATTATCATTCTTCGTGATAACTTCACCTAGAAGAATGGCGCGACCATCACCCAACTGAGGGACAAAATTCCCAAACTGATGTCCTGCGTATCTTTGTGCAATAGGAGAAGCTCCATTTGGAACAGTATTACCAGAGAATATCTCAGTGTAGAAATTATTATCTTTTTTAATATTCAAACCTAATTCTTTCCCTAGTTTCTTATTAAATACAATTAATTTAGGGTCTTTTACTGGAGAAGGGTTAATCGTTTGATAAAAGATTTCTGGAAGAGAAGCATATGTGTTATCAAAATTGACTATAGTTTTCTTTGAAATGCTCATTTTTTTTTAATCAATTTCTTATAATTGTTTGATGTATATTCCAATTTAAAATTGCTTGATGGTTTATAGTAAACTAACCATTAGATAACTTTAACTCTTAGTCAACAGAAAATGGACGCAATTAAAAGATTAAAAGATTTCATATATGTTCCAAAAGAAGATTTAAATTCTTTATTGAAGGC
>JABHDX010000001.1 GCA_018672815.1 Gammaproteobacteria bacterium
CTCTTGCTCATTTATCGATAACGAATTTAGAATTAAATCAAAACATAATCACTAGTTCATTAATTCAATATATCTCAAAACAGATTTACTATAGTGAAGTACTTAAATTCGATAAAAATTCTTTTACAGTAACGATAAATAATAAGGATTTTATTTCAAACTTAAGACAAAGTTTAAATAAATCAACTAAAAATAACTTCAAATTCTCATGCTCAAATTGTGGTTATAAGACTATAGCCTTATCCTGGCAGTGCCCCACATGTAGATCATGGGAATCTGCAACTCCAATTAATTTCATCTCCTAAACAAAATTATGAAAAATAAAAAACATGGATCGTTCACATGGATGGAGTACAACTAAATACAAACAACTAATCTCAGATACTATTAAAGATTGATTAAGTCTGGCTCCCCGGGCCGGACTCGAACCAGCGACCAATTGATTAACAGTCAATCGCTCTACCAACTGAGCTACCGGGGAGTAGAACTAAAATGGATTTTGATTGATACAGTGTTAATAGTCAAGGGATCTTATTATCTTAAGACCTTTTTTATTCTACTAATTGATTGTTCTAATGCACTCATACTGGTTGCATAAGATATTCTTATAAAACCCTCTGCACCAAATGCAGTTCCTGGTACAACAGCTACGCCTGCTTTTTCTAGCAAATATTCAGAAAAATCTAAGTCATTTTTCATGCCTAATGCTTTTATAGCTTTACTTACATCTGGAAATAAATAGAAGGCTCCAGTTCCAGGAACAACCTTAAATCCATCTAAATTATTTAACGCCTCACACAAATATTGATGCCTATCTTCATACGCTTTAACCATTTCTATAACTTCATTATGGGAACCATTTAATGCTGCTGTAGCAGCTGCTTGTGATATTGAAGATGCATTGGATGTATTTTGTCCTTGTATTTTCTTCATAGCTTTTACGATGTCAACTGGTCCGCCACAATATCCTATCCTCCAACCAGTCATTGCGTACGCTTTTGAAACACCATTAATGGTGATAGTTCTTTCAAATAAATCTGGGCATGCTTCTGCAAAACTACAAAATTTATGATTGCCCCAAAATATGTGTTCATACATATCATCAGTAGCAATTAAGACCTTTGGATAATCTTTTAAGATACTACCTATACCATGGTATTGTTCCTTTGTGAACGTAACACCGGTTGGATTAGAGGGAGAGTTTAAAATGATCAATCGAGTATTATCTGTTAAAGCTTGTCTTAGATGATCAAGATCGAGATCAAAATTATTTTTCTGCAATGTATTAACAACAATTGGTTTAGCTCCTGCTAATATAACCATATCTGGATAAGACACCCAATAAGGGCTGATAACAATTGCTTCATTTCCTTCTTCCAAGACAGACTGAAATAAATTAAATAATGTATGTTTAGCGCCTGTTGATACAAGAATATTTTCAGCCTTATATTCCAAATTATTATCTCTTTTAAACTTTTTAATTATGGCTTCTTTAATTTCTGGTGTTCCATCAACTGGGGTATATTTCGTCTTACCATCTTTAATGGCTTGAAAAGCTGCCTCCTTAATATGATTGGGAGTATCAAAATCAGGTTCTCCTTGGCTAAGACTAATGACATCAACTCCTTTTGCCCTCAACTCCATTGCTTTTGCAGAGATTGTGATTGTTGCTGATGGTTTTACGCTTTCAATTCTTTTTGTTAATCGTGTCATTGATTTTTTATTATCTTTTTAATTCATATTGATTTTATCACAGCTATAATAGCAAAATATGAATGATAGTAAGTTTAAATTAGTTTCAGATTATGAACCTAAAGGAGATCAACCAGAAGCAATAAAAGGACTGGAGAAAGGTCTTAATTCTGGTTTATTTAAACAAACACTCCTTGGAGTAACGGGGTCGGGTAAAACCTTTACGATAGCTAATATTATTAATAATCAACAAAGACCAACTTTAATACTAGCACCTAATAAAACGCTTGCTGCTCAACTCTATGGTGAAATGAGAGAATACTTTCCAGACAATAAAGTTGAGTACTTTGTTTCCTACTACGATTACTATCAACCTGAGGCTTATGTTCCATCAACTGATATATTCATTGAAAAAGATGCATCGGTTAATACCCATATAGAACAAATGAGACTATCGGCTACTAAAGCACTCATTGAAAGAAAAGACACAATAATTGTTGCTTCAGTATCAGCAATCTATGGTTTAGGAGATCCAGAACTCTACCTTAATATGGTCCTTCATTTATCCATCAAAGATAGAATAGATCAAAGAGATATTCTAAGACGATTAGCTGAGCTGCAATATCAGAGAAATGCTATTGATTTTAAACAAGGTACATTCAGAGTTATGGGTGATGTTATAGATGTCTACCCAGCAGATTCAGACAATCAAGGGATTAGAATAGAACTTTATGATAATGAAGTAGAGGGATTGTCCTTCTTTGATCCTCTTACGGGTGAAATTATACGTAAAGTAAGACAGTTAACAATATTTCCAAAAACACATTATGTGACTCCAAGAGAGATCATGATTAAAGCAACAAAAGAAATTAAAAAAGAGTTGTATACTCGTTTAAAAGAATTAAAAAAACTAAATAAACTCGTTGAATATCAAAGATTAGAACAAAGAACTTTATATGATATTGAGATGATAAAAGAATTAGGTTTTTGTTCAGGAATTGAAAATTACAGTCGTTATTTATCTGGTAGAAATCCAGGACAGCCGCCTCCATGTTTGATTGATTATCTTCCTAATAATTCACTAATAGTAATTGATGAAAGCCATGTAACTATTCCACAACTTAGAGGTATGTATAAAGGGGATCATTCTAGAAAATCTACACTGGTAGAATATGGATTTAGATTACCATCAGCAATGGATAATAGGCCTCTTATGTTCGAGGAATTTGAAAAAATTACTTCCCAAACAATTTATGTATCTGCTACACCTAGAGAATACGAACTTGAGGAATCAGGATCTGTCGTTGAACAGATTGTTCGACCAACAGGACTGATTGATCCAAAAGTTGATGTTAGACCAGTGACTAATCAGGTTGATGATCTTTTATCTGAGATAAAAAAAAGAACCCCAAAAAAAGAAAGAATTTTAGTCACAACACTGACTAAAAGAATGTCTGAAGATCTTGCTGATTACTTTAATGATAATGGAATTAAAGTCAGATATTTGCACTCTGATATTGATACTGTTGAACGATCTGAGATACTCAGAGATTTAAGGCTAGGTGTATTTGATGTACTGGTAGGTATTAATCTGCTTAGAGAGGGCCTCGACTTACCTGAAGTGTCTCTGGTAGCTATCTTAGACGCAGACAAAGAAGGTTTTTTACGCTCAGAAGGGGCGTTAATACAAACAATGGGAAGAGCTGCTAGAAACATTAATGGAAAAGCAATTATGTACGCAGATAATATTACAGGATCTATGGAAAGAGCCATCAAAGAAACTTCGAGAAGAAGAGATACTCAGATTAAATACAATGAAAAACATGGGATAAAACCAAAAACAATCATTAAAAATATACAAGATGTTATGCAAGGTGCTAGAGCTCGATCGACAAAACAATTTATTAAAATTCCTAAATCAATTAGAAAAACATTTGATCCTTCAAAACCTGGTCAAGTATCAAAAGTTATTGATGAACTAGAAGTCAAGATGTTTAATGCAGCTAAAGATCTTGATTTTGAAGAAGCTGCTAAATTAAGAGATGAAATCAATCTGGTAAAAGAATTTAATTTTGGAATCAAGTATGTAGAATCAGGCAGAACTTCCACTAATTAATGTATGCATGGTTTTTTAGATCAATCTTTTATATCATGGACCAATGAATATGCACTTAAAAGCTTCAACCTTAATACTATCAATAGTATTGTCTTCATTCAGCACTCAACCTTATGCAGATGAACAAGAAATAACCGGTAATTATGAGTTTGGAAAAACAATAGCAGAAACTGCATATGGAAGAGGGTGCCTAGGTTGTCACTCTATTGATAAGTTCAAAGACTCATCTACAAAAGAGCTCATGAATAGAATCATTAATTCATGGCACATAGCCGGATTTACTGAAGAGGATGTTAGAGACTTATCCAAATATTTAGCCATTGAAGCCAATTAATAACATCTGCAGTTTATTTCACGACTAACACCTACATCGTAAAAGTAATTATTTAATTACTATTTTATAAATAAAGCTTAAAAGAAGCATTAATAATGCTATAAAATGAAATTTATATAGGCGCGTAGCTCAGTTGGTTAGAGTGCTTGCTCGACACGCAAGAGGTCGACGGTTCGAATCCGTCCGCGCCTACCAGTAAAAATGAACCATATAATATGAGTAATAAACAAGAAAAAACTTCCATTCATATAGCCAAAAAATCAAAGAATCCAATCATAAATGTATTATGGATTGTATTGGGTTCATTTTTTGTTGTTCTAGCAGTTATTGGGGTCATTATTCCAGGACTCCCTACAACACTTTTCCTTGTTCTTGCTGGAGCTTGTTATATAAGATCTTCACAAAGACTTTATGATTGGCTGATTGAAAATAAAACTTTTGGACCATATCTAAAGAATTATAGAGAAGGAAAAGGTATACCAAAAAAAGCTAAGATATTAGCCATAACGATGATAATTATATTTGTTGGTTATGCTATATTATTTGGCTTAAAGGACATTGTTTTGAGAGTAATTGTTAGCATTCTTGGTCTAGTTGGCTTTCTTTATGTATATTTTAAGGTTCCTGTTGCTAAGGACTAATAGTCACCTCACTTCCTAATAATTAATAATCACGCCTAAGAACTTTTCAAATATTATAGAATTAAAGTTGCTTTCATTGCCTTATTAATTTTGACATAAGATAAACTATAAATTAGGTAGAACTTTATCTGCTATGAGTTTCATTGATTCTTCTGGCTTCTCATATAAACGAATAGCGAACTCATCTATCCCAGCATTCTTAAACTGAATTAATTCATCTATAAATTGATTAACGTTATTAGTAATGCCCGTGAACGTAAGATTTTCTA
This sequence comes from Gammaproteobacteria bacterium, assembly GCA_018672815.1. The sequence continues at coordinate 5,053 of JABHDX010000001.1, forward strand.
TGAGTTTTTCTATAAGATAATCTGGCACGCCTTCTATGACATCACTATTATTAGCATAAGCCATTGCAAATGAATGAAGTTTTTTTTCAACAATTTTACATTCCTCTTCATCTAAAAATTTTGATATGTACCAATTATCCAACATGCCACGAACAAATAGTTTTTTTCTTGCTTCGGACATAGCTTCTTTTCTATTTGACTTAACATGCCAAGAAAAAAGATTACTGACTGAAATTGATGTTCTACTTCGCTTGGAATGTCTTAAGGACTGATTAATGATCTGCATGCATTCATCAATACGCATTAACGGAACATCGCTCATCATGATACCATCAGCGATTGAAGCAGCCATCGATAACATCTTGGCTTTACTAGCACCTATGAATATTTCAGGTCTTTTCTGATCTATCCAATTAGGTTTAGGGCCTTTGATTTTAAATACCTCTTGATTGAAGTTAATTTCTTTTTCAGGGTTTAACTGTTTAAGAAAATCAACACATTCTTTAACCCCTTGCACCATGTTGGGATGCATTGCTCTGCGATTCTTTTTTAAACCCATTGAGATAAGTGTTCCACCACCACCGCCAATGATTATTTTTGCTCTTCCTTTAGAAAGCTGATTCATGCCATATAGAAGATTGGATAGTTTCAATGGATGTGTTTCGAATGGACTTATTGCAATAGGTCCTAATTTAATTTTTTCTGTTTCTTTAGCAAGTATTGAAAAGTTAATAAATGGATCAATCGCTGAAGGGTAGTTTGCTGTCAATACTGCATTAAAACCAAGTCTTTCTGCATGGAGTCCTAATTTTAAAAATTCATCGGTTGTATGAGTGGGGTCAAGTATGATGTCAATTTTCATTGATTTTTTTAATCCTCCAGACAGGCAATTTTTGAATTATTATCAAGAACATCGGGCCTATACTTTTCCAACAGAGCCCACAATGTTGATACTGTTCCGACATCAATATCTCCTTTATTATTCCAAGACTGAAAATGATAATGGAAGGCTCTGACGACAGAATATGTCTGTTCGTCTTCTATCCCAGTTAAATCCACTTTATAGCCATACTTTCTCAAGGCACATTGAATATCAAAAGTTGATGGCATCTTTGTTGTTGTAAACTGACGCCAGTATTTATCAACAGTCTCTTTGTCATACCATGCACCAATACCATTTTGATAGAGCGTATACCATGGAAAACGAGGGCCTGGATCATATTTTCTATTGGGTGCTATATCTGAGTGACCAATAATATGTGTTGGCTTTATCTCATCATGTCTTTCAAGCATTGGTTTTATTGCTTTGATTAATAGCTGTATTTGTTTTGGATCGTAGTCATAAAAACTACAAATATAATTTTCTTTATAGTTTAGTTTTTTATTATTCGGTTGATAGTAGCACTCAGAATTATTAACTAACTCTATACCAATAGATTGATCATTAATATGACTCCTTCCTTGCCAATTGCTTTCACCTGCATGCCATGCACGATCATTCTCATCAACAATCTTATAAACAAACAAGTCGTCTTCTTTATAGCTTTCATCAAATGATTCTGGTATCAAATAGTGTGAACTCACCTCATAGTCAGCTTTTGTTAAAATCTTAAGTGATTGCTCCCAATTTGAAGAGGTATAATGTATAACAATAAACCTAACTCTAGTGTTGACACTCTCTGATCTAAAATCTGTCTTTTCAATGTATTCTATGTTCTCTAAAGAGTGAGTAAGCTTATCAATTTTGAAAGACGCAAAAGCACCATTAAATAAGCATAAGTATAAAATTATTGCTATCAGTATTGGTCTGTTCATATCAAAATGGATGTAATAAATTTAATGGCCCTAAACATCGGGTCTAGCAATCCTATCAACAACAATCCCAACACGATGAAAATACCAAAGGGTTCTATAGAGTCTATTTTTCTACTCATATCATCATTTACAAGACTTCTTAGGACCCTTCCACCATCTAAAGGAGGAATAGGGAGCATATTAAAGAACATGAGTACCAAATTTATAAAAACACCTGTTTGAATCATAGTTATTAGAAATATATAAACCGCTTCGGAAGATGCCTGGACATCCATAGAACGAAGAATAAATAACATGAATGCCCACAATAATGCCATCAATAGGTTAGCTATCGGTCCAGCAATTGCCACAAAGAGCATGTCTTTTTTAGGGTTTCTTAGTTTATAAGCATTTACAGGTACTGGCTTTGCCCATCCAAAAACCAAGCCTCCGATATACAATAATACACTTGGAAGCACTAGCGTACCTATTGGATCAATATGAGCAATAGGGTTAAGCGTTAATCGTCCTTGTCGTTCAGCTGTGTCATCACCTAATATTCTAGCAACAGCACCATGAGCAACTTCATGGACTGTTATTGCGAATATAACCGGTATGAGAATACTAATTATTTGGAAAACAATTTCTAGAGACATTAAATAAATTAATTTGTAATTAAGAAACGCTTATTCAATGGCATGAAAATAGCTATATAAAATATATTGAACATAGATTGATAAAAAAATATTTGAGTCACTAAAAGATTCGGATTTAATACTTCAAAAAATATCAAAGTTAAAACAACTATCGTCCAACCTAATTCTATTTGATAGCATTTTTTTGCATTTTCTAGAACTAAATTTACTAATGTTGTAGAGACTACTAATGTAATAGCTAAGAGTGCTGTTTGAACATAACTTTGATCATCTATAGTAAAAATAATTACGGTTGAGATGATGCTATTAATGACAAACTGAATTGTAGAAAATATTTTAGATGTACTATTAACCTGGGGATTATATTTCTCAAAAGCACTTAAGTCATTCGTACTTGTAGGGAACTTTAACGATACATCTTCGGGTCTCCAACGGGTATCAGAGAACCATACTTTTATTTTATCTTTATAACTGCTGGTGTAGAAACTATCTCTTATCATTTGGTAATAAATTTCAAAGTTTGACCAAATAGGGTTCCAGCTTTTAAGTGGTTTAACGGTTCCATAAATTGGTTTAAGATTATCTTTTTCCGGAATATAGGTGCCAAATATTCGATCCCATAGTATAAATACACCACCGTAATTAGCATCTATATATTCCGCATTTTGTGCATGATGGACCCGATGATTTGAGGGTGTAATGAATATCTTCTCGAGAAAGCCTAATGTTTTTATATGCTCAGTATGAACCCAAAACTGATACAACAAGTTCATTGCTGCCACTGTGAAAAATACTTCTCCTGGTACACCAATAGCAAAAAGTGGGATATAGAAAATAAATTTCCATAGCCAGCCAGTACTTGTTTGTCTCAATGCAGTACTTAAATTGAATTCTTCACCCTGATGATGAACAACATGCGAGGCCCACAAGAACTTAATCTCATGGCTCATTCTGTGCATCCAGTAATAACAAAAATCATAAAGTAAAAAAGCAACGATCCAAGTGATCCAACTTTCCTTTGAGAGCAACTGTAAATTAAGATTTTTAGCGACATATGTCCAAACTATACCTTGAAGCCCTAAGTTAAGTAGCGGGGGTAATCGACTAATCAATCCTAAAGATATAGCTGCAATTGAATCGTTGAGTCGATAATTATTTTTTCCTGCTATAAGACCGAAAACTAATTCCATACCAATCATTAAAAAGAAGACTGGTACCGCATAAGTTATGTATATCGAGCTATCCATATGATTAGCCTACTTATTCAATAATAATAAATCAATTTATGAAAATAATAATTACTTGTTTACCGAATACTCATGATTATCAACAACTACTTTTCCAAGATCTATAAGTCTCTCTAAGTGTGCATTCAGTGACCATTCAGCTATAGGATGAAGTCTTTGATCAACGTCTGAATAAACTTCTTTTAGGAGCTCTTGGAGCTTACATATACCAAATCTTTCTATAGATTTAATGACTTTTGATTCTCTCTTTAACCGGTGGTCGATAGTCCAATCAATAATTTCAACTGGGTTACTAATGATCTCACCATGACCCGGTGCTATCTGGCTGACATCATAGTTTTTAATTTTCATTAGAGAATTTATATAATCTGACATGTTGCCATCAGGCGGAGCAATCACGACTGTGGATCCTTCCATTATATGATCGCCAGTGAATAAGATTTGCTCTTGCTGCAATAGATAGCATAAATGATTAGAAGCATGGCCCGGTGTATGGATAATCTCAATTCTATACTCGTCAGTAATGATTAAATCACCGTCTAAAAAGAAAGATTCAAAGTCAATAATTTCATCTTTCTCTATAGAAGAGACTGTAGCCAATCCATATATTGGAATATTCAATCTTTTTTGGAGTAGAGTTGCACCTGGAGAATGATCTGGATGAGTATGAGTAAGAAGTATTCTATTGATGTTTTTAGATGACGATTCAATGACCTTTATGTGTTCAATTATGTCTGGACCAGGATCTATAATTGAAACATCATTATTTCCTATCAAATAAGTATTGGTTCCAGGGCCTGTAAATATACTAGAATTAGAAGCGGTTATTCTCCTTACAATTGAATTAATCTGAACAGGAACTTCTGTTTTCATTGATCCAACTAATTTGTTTCAGTTAACTGATTCATAATCAGTTTTTTTACTGGCCAGAAATTATTACCAAATCTCAAAGCTAGTCGTCGTAGCATTTTCGCTGTGACCCTATCGCTATTATAGAGATCAACAATCAGATTGGTTCCATAATAAAGAGGTCTTGTCACCAGTTGATGTTTCCGATTGTACTCACTCAGGGTCTCAATAGAGTAATAATTTTGATTACTCTTCAATGACAATTTAATAATTTTAGAAAGATTGTAAGCACCTCTCAGTCCTAAGTTAAAGCCATGTGCCGTCACCGGATGCATTCCAACTGCTGCATCACCAATGAGAGCAAATCGCTCACTATGAAAATAATCAGCATGCGAAGCAAACAATGGGTAAGAGTATTTATCACCTATTAATTTCATCTCACCTAACTTATCTCTAAATCGAGTTTGGATATCTAAATTAAACTGCTCATCAGGCATATCGATTATTTCTTTTGCCTTATCGGAGGAAATCGTAATAACAATTGATGAACATTGACCAACCATCGGTAATACAGCCAATGTTCTACCATAATGAAAACATTCATAAGCGGTATTATTATGAGCTTCTTCATGATCCATTTTGCAAACAATAACAGTTTTACCAAAATCTTTTACCTCTGACGGAATACCCATCGCTCTTCGAGCATTAGATAATCTTCCATCAGCAGCAATTAATAAATTAGAAGTTAGTATTTCACCATTATTTAGCTCAATGCTTACACCGCTATCATTGATACTAAAACTCTCAACTTTGATCTCAGTAAGTAAAGTAATATTATTTACGTCTGTGATAGATTCATAAACTGCAGTTTTTATCTCATGATTAGGGATAAGATGGCCTAAAGCATTCTCACTAGTCTCTTCATGATTGAAATGTAATGAATAAGGGGACATGCCATTTAATACTTTTGCTTCTTTAATGTAAGAAATAGAATCTGGATCTATTCGGTCCCATATCTCTAATTCCGACATAATTTTTTTAGAAAGATGAGTGAGAGCTACTTCTCTACCATCGTATTTAGGCTTAGACAATGACAATTCATTGTTTTGCTCAAGAATACAAATAGTCAGATCACTGTCAGAAAGTGCTCTAGCAAAGCTTAAACCAACTGGCCCAGAACCTATGATGATGACATCGAAATCCATAATTTTCGTTTAAATAAGTAATGTTATTAATCATTCTAGTAATTATAATGTCATTTATTTTATAATTTTCATTACTTTATATGAACAACTTTAAGCGAATATCAACAACTGATGCAAATGAGTTAATTCTTCGTCAGACAAATCTTATAGATATTAGAGACCAGAATAGTTTCAATACTAGACATATAGATAATGCGATCAATTTAAATGATGAAAACATTGAAAGCTTCATTAAGGAAGCAGATAAAAAAATACCAACAATTGTCTATTGTTATCATGGGCACTCGAGTCAGAATGCTGCACAGTATTTATCTTCCATGGGCTTTACAGAAGTCTATAGTGTCGATGGAGGTTTTGAAGATTGGAAAAAATCAGTTATCTAGTAATTAATGATTATGTCTACTAATTTAAAAAAAATACTTTCACCATTCGTTGACATTAAGGGTGGGCTTATGCCTGCATTGCATGCTATACAAGACCATCTAGGCTTTATCAGTAAAGACAATATATCCGAATTAGCGATTGCATTTAATTACTCACAAGCTGAAATAATTGATGTAATAACTTTCTATGATGACTTTAGATTAGAGCCGATTGGGAAGAATATAATAAAACTATGCCAAGCTGAAGCATGCCAAAGTCAAAATTGTAAACAGCTGCTTAGTGATGTTAGTTCACATTTTAATTTGAATTTAAACGAAACCTCATCCGACTTAAATATTACATTAAAAGAAGTCTTTTGTTTGGGTAACTGTGCACTAGGTCCATCAGTAATGATAAACGATGAGGTTATTGGTGAAGCAACTACAAAAAAGATTATCGGTCACTTGAAAAACCACAAGATCCAAAATAATGAATAAAGCAATTAAAATTTTCATACCCAATGAAACTTCCGCAAATTCTGTTGGAGCACAATATATTTATGAAGTTATTAGTAAACTGATAAATAAAAATAACGTAGAAATTATCAGAAATAGTACATGGGGTGCATTTTGGTTAGAACCATACATTGAAATAGAAAAAGAAGGAATAAGAAGGGGTGTAAGCTATAGAAATGTAGATTTATCAGATTTAACTACTATTGAGGACTTTTTAATAGATTTTAATGAGAGAGAACCCTTTGACATTCAATCTATTGATTTTATTAAGAAACAAAAAAGACTGGTTTTCTCCAGAATAGGGCACCATGATCCCTTAGATATCCAGTGTTATAAAAATACTAAAGGATATAAGCCTCTATTAAATTCCCTTAAAATTGGACCTCAAGAGACCATCAATGCTATCAAAAAATCTGGACTTACTGGAAGAGGAGGCGCCGCCTTTCCAACAGGAATTAAGATGCAAACAGTATTTGATCAAGATAGTTCTATTAAATATTTAGCATGCAATGCAGACGAAGGAGATGGTGGTACTTTTTCAGATAGATTAGTTATGGAATCAGATCCATTTTCTTTAATCGAAGGCATGACCATCGCGGCTTATGCAGTGGGTGCCTCTAAAGGCTATATATACTTAAGGTCTGAATACCCATTAGCAAAAACCTTTCTTTTAAAAGCTATAGAGATTGCTGTAGAGAATAATTTTCTTGGAAAGAATATTCAGAATTCAGGTTTTGACTTCAATATTGATCTAAGAATTGGCGCGGGCTCTTATGTTTGTGGAGAAGAAACAGCGATGATGGAAAGTATTGAAGGTAGAAGAGGTTTGGTTAGATCAAAACCTCCATTGCCAGCTATCAGTGGTTTATTTAAAAAACCTACATTAATAAATAATGTCGTCACTTTGGCTACGATTCCTATGCTTTTAGATAGTGATGAAGATGAGTTTTCAAAAATAGGAAGTAATAAATCAGTTGGTACCATGCCATTTCAATTAAGCGGTAATATAAAACACAGTGGTCTTATTGAAACTAGATTTGATATTTCGCTTGAAGAGTTGCTAAGGGATTTTGGTTCTGGGACAAAATCAGGCAACCCAATACATGCCATACAAATTGGTGGTCCATTAGGAATCTACTTATCATCTAGTATGCTTAACACCTCTCTGACAATAGAGGCTCTACAAGAACTTAAAGGATCAATAGGCCATGGAGGTATTATCGTATTTGATAATACTGTAGACATGGCTGATCAAGCAAAATTTGCTATGGAATTTTGTGTTAAAGAATCCTGTGGAAAATGTACACCTTGTAGAATTGGTTCTGTAAGAGGTGTTGAAATCATTGATCGATTACAAAAAAATAAAACAAGTGTCAATGATGCTAAATTACTAAATGATTTATGTGAAACAATGGAATCAACTTCATTATGTGCCATGGGTGGAATGACGCCAAATCCAATTCGTTCTATAATTGAATTCTTTCCAAATGAACTTATACAAAAATGACTTTACTAAAAGAAAAAAACTACGGCACACCAAAAATAGAATCTAAAAATAATGTGACTGGCTTCATAGATGGCATTGAGGTATCAGTGCCTGAAGGAACATCCATCATGAGAGCCGCGTCTACTATTGGCATTGATGTACCCAGTTTATGTGCATCAGATAATCTTGATGCCTTTGGCTCATGCAGGCTGTGCATTGTAGATTTTGAAGGTAGAAAAGGTTTTGGTTATCCCTCTGCCTGCACTTCTCCACTGGATAACGGAATGAAAGTAATAACGAGAAATAATCATTTAGATGCTTTAAGAAAAGATTTACTTGAGATGTATACTTCTGACCATCCATTGGATTGCAATACTTGCTCATCAGATGGTGACTGTGATCTTCAGGTAGAAGCAAATAATCATCAACTATTAGAGAATAATCAACTTAAGCTATCTAAATACTCTGATGCTAATAGTTCTAATCATTTAGGAATTGATATCGATTCTTCAAACCCATATTTTAATTTTGATCCTGAAAAATGTATTGTTTGTTCTCGATGTGTTAGAGCATGCAATGAGGTCCAAGGCACTTTTGCATTGTCTTTAGATGACAGAGGTTTTGAATCTAAAATTAAACCAGGAGTTTCTGATAACTTTTTTGAATCAGAATGCGTTTCATGTGGAGCATGTGTTCAAGCTTGTCCTACGGGAAGCTTAATAGAAAAGTCTATTGTGGAGAAAGGTGTGCCGGATGAAACCGTATTAACAACATGTGCTTACTGTGGTGTTGGCTGCTCATTCAAAGCAGAAGTAAAAAATAATGATGTAGTAAGAATGGTTCCTCATAAAGATGGTAAAGCTAATAAAGGGCACAGTTGTATCAAAGGAAGGTTTGCCTGGGGTTATGCAAAACATCAAGATCGAATTATTAAGCCGATGATAAGAAAGAATATAAAAGATCAATGGAAAGAAGTTGAATGGGAAGACGCCATTCAATTTACTGCAAAACAATTCAAAAATATTCAAGATGAATATGGTAAAAATTCAATTGGTGGGATCACTTCAGCTCGAACCACTAATGAAGAGGCCTATATTGTTCAAAAACTCATCAGGACTGCATTTGAAAACAATAATGTTGATACATGTGCTAGGGTCTGTCATTCACCAACAGGCTATGGTTTAAAACAAACATTCGGTACCTCTGCAGGAACACAGCATTTTGATAGTGTCCAAAGTTGTGATGTGATTATGATTATTGGTGCCAATCCCACTGTAGGCCATCCTGTTTTTGCATCGCAAATGAAAAAACGAATAAGGCAGGGTGCTAAGTTAATTGTTGTTGACCCAAGAAAAACAGACATAGTGGAATCACCACATATAAAGGCTGACTTTCATCTACCCATACTTCCAGGTTCTAATGTTCCACTTATAAATGCCTTCTCTCATGTGGCAGTTCATGAAGACTTAATTGACCATGATTACATTAAAAACAGATGTGAAGAAGCTGCATTTAATGATTGGATTGAATTCATTAAAGATGATTCAAATTCACCTGAAGCTGCAGAGAAACCTACTGGTGTTAGTGCTGATATTATTAGAAAAGCTGCTCGCCAATATGCTTCAGGGAAAAGAAGTGCTATCTATTATGGCCTTGGTGTTACCGAACATTCACAAGGATCTACAATGGTAATGGGTATGGCTAATTTAGCTATGGCTACTGGAAATGTAGGATATATAGGAGCTGGGGTAAACCCCCTAAGAGGTCAAAACAATGTTCAAGGTTCATGTGATATGGGATCTTTTCCTCATGAACTACCTGGTTATCGCCCAATTACTGATGACAAAGCAAGAGCTATTTTTGAAAAGAAATGGAATGTATCAATACAAAAAGAACCAGGATTAAGATCTGTCAACATGTTCGATGCAGCTGTTGGTGGCAAATTTAAAGGCATATACATACAAGGCGAAGATTTTGTTCAGTCCGAACCTAACACACAACATATAGAAGAAGCCTTTCAATCCATGGAATGTGTTGTTATACAAGATTTATTTTTAACTGAGACTGCTAGATTTGCTCATGTCTTCTTACCTGCAACTTCATTTCTAGAAAAAAATGGTACCTTCACCAATGCTGAAAGAAGGATCAATAGAGTTAGACCTGTGATGAAGCCACTCACGGGAAAACATGAATGGGAAATAACACAAGAAATAGCAGCTGCAATGGGCTATGAAATGACTTTTAATTCATCTGAAGAGATTTTAGATGAAATTGCTGAACTAACGCCTACGTTTACAGGGGTATCTTTTAAAAAACTCGATGAAGTTGGTAGCCTTCAGTGGCCCTGTAATGAAGCTGCCCCAGATGGTACACCGATTATGCATGTTGATGAATTCGTTCGAGGAAAAGGGCAGTTTATGATCACAGATTATGTTCCCACAACTGAAACTGCTAATCGTAAATTTCCTTTATTATTAACCACTGGAAGAAACCTCGTTCAATACAATGTTGGCACGCAAACCAGAAGGACACATAATAATCTATGGTCAAATGAAGATGTTTTAGAGATACATCCAGTAGATGCTTCAACAAGAGGTATCAATGATGGCTCTTTAGTACTTCTTAGAAGCAGAAAAGGCGAAACTACATTGAAAGCAATTGTTACTGAAAAAATACCTGCTGGTGTTGTGTATACTACATTTCATAACCCAGAGACAGGAGCGAATGTTGTAACAACAGAAAACAGTGATTGGGCTACTAATTGTCCTGAGTACAAAGTGACAGCGGTAGAAATTGAACCTGCGGAACATCGATCAAAATGGCAAAAGAATAGAGTAAATGAAAAAAATCAAATTAGAGAAATTATTAATACTTAAAGATGCTATCTATTAAATTACCTGACGGATCAGAAAAACAATTACCCGATGGTTCCAACGGTTATGATTTAGCTAAATCAATTGGGCCTGGGTTAGCTAAAAGTGCAATAGCTGTTACGATTGATGGTGTACAAAAAGATTTAAGTGACCTCCTTGCAGACAATACTACTGTATCAATTATTACTATAGATTCTAATGAAGGCTTGGAGATCATGAGGCATACGCTTACAGCTCAAGTTCTTGCATCTGCAATAAAAAATTTATACCCAAATTGTAAACTTGCTATAGGACCAACAATTGACGATGGCTTTTACTATGATGTTCTCTCAGATGAATCTATTTCTTCAGAAGATTTAGAATCAATTGAAAAAGAGATGCGTCTGATCATAAAAGAAAAATCAACTATCAAAAAGACACTCCATAATAAAGCAGATGCAATTAATTCTTTTAAAAATCTCAAAGAAGACTATAAAGTTAAAATAATTGAAGACAGTGATCAAGAAAAAGACTTTCAGATATACACCAATCAAGATACTTCTTTTATAGATCTATGCGTGGGACCTCATTTACCAGATTTAAGTTTTATAGGATCTTATAAATTAACCAAAGTATCTGGAGCTTATTGGAAAGGTGATTCACAAAATGAAATGCTAACTAGAGTCTATGGTACTGCATGGAGGAACAAGAAAGAACTAGATAAATATCTAGACCACTTAGTAGAAGCAGAAAAAAGAGACCATAGAAAAATTGGCAAAGAGTTAGATCTATTTAGCATCCAAGAAGAAGCAGGAGGAGGCCTTGTATTTTGGCATCCCAATGGAGCGAGAATCAGAAATATTATTGAAGAATTTTGGAAGACTAAACATAAAGATGCAGATTATGAATTATTGTATTCGCCACACATAGCACTAGATAGTTTATGGGAAACTTCAGGTCATGCTGATTTTTATCAAGAATCCATGTTTAAAGCCATTGAAGATGAAAACCAGTTCTATCAATTAAAACCAATGAATTGTCCATTTCATATCCTAATCTATAAAAATTCACTCAAATCATATAGGGAACTCCCAATTAGGTACGCTGAATTAGGGACCGTGTATCGACATGAAATGACAGGAGCTTTGCATGGTCTTATGAGAGTTAGGGGATTTACGCAAGATGATGCTCATGTCTTTTGCACGGAAAACCAAATTGAAAATGAAATCACAAATATTCTTAATTTAACCATAGATATGCTCAATGCTTTTACCTTCCAAGAATATGAAATACACTTGGCAACAAGACCTGATAAATCGGTTGGTAGTGACTCAATTTGGAATCAAGCAACCTCTGCTTTGGAAAATGCTTTGGAAGGTAAAAAACTCAAATATAAAATTGATGAAGGTGGGGGAGCTTTCTATGGCCCAAAAATAGACATAAAAATTAAAGATGCTATTGGTCGATTATGGCAATGCTCAACAATACAGCTAGATTTTAATCTACCTGAACGATTTGATATGAATTACATCGGTAATGATGGCCAAAAACATCATCCAATTATGATTCATCGAGCGCTATTAGGATCAATAGAAAGATTTTTTGGTATTTTAATTGAACATTTTGAAGGAAAATTTCCATTATGGTTGGCGCCAAATCAAGTCAGTATCCTTTCAATTGGTGATTCTCAAGGAGATTATGGTGAATTTTTGTATGATAAGCTAAAAAAAGAAGGCTTTAGAGTTGAATTAGACTTGAGAAACGAAAAAATAGGCTCTAAAATTCGCGATCACACTTTAAAAAAGGTTCCCTACCTTATAATAGTTGGTGATAAAGAGGTAGAGAGTAATAATTTAAGTGTGAGAAGCCAAAATGGTAAAGACCTTGGCCAGATGAGTTTAGATGTATTTTTAGAGATTTTAAGAAAAGAATTAATAATATAAGGGGATAGATATCGCTGCTAGAAAAAAGATAAGAAAAAATGAACAAATCAAGTCTTCAGAAATAAGACTGATAGATGAAGACGGAACTCAGTTGGGGATATTTGCAATTCAAGACGCAATAGAACTAGCAAAAACAAAAGGAATGGATGTTGTAGAAGTTTCACCAAATACAGAACCACCTGTTTGTAGATTCTTAGATTACGGAAAATTCTTATTTGAACAAAAAAAGAAAACGCAGGGATCAAAAAAGAAACAAAAAACAATCCAAGTTAAAGAAATTAAATTTAGACCACTCATTGAACAGGGTGACTACAAAGTAAAAATTGATAAAATAACTAATTTCTTAGAACAAGGTAATAAGGTTAAAGTTTCATTGAGATACAGAGGAAGAGAAATGAGGCATGTAGAATTGGGACAAGATCTTTTGAAAAGAGTCCTAAATGATATAGAAGAAATGGCTACTGTTGAGCAAGAGGCTGAATTTGAAGGAAGGCAACTAATAATGGTTGTAGCTCCAAAACATAATTAAAGGTTAATAAAATGCCAAAATTAAAAACAAATCGAGGTGCCGCTAAAAGATTTAAAAAAACTGGCACTGGAAAATTTAAAAGAAGTTCATCGCATATGAATCATATTTTAACAAAAAAAAGCAGTAAGAGAAAAAGACATTTAAGGGCGTCTTCCATCATTTCTGATGGAGATATAAAAAGCATTAAGAAACTTCTACCTTATAGTTAAAACAATTAGGAAATAAAATGGCGAGAGTAAAAAGAGGCGTTACATCTAAAGCAAAACATAAGAAGGTCTTGAAAAAGACCAAAGGTCAATATGGTGCAAGAAGTAGACTATTCAAAGTTGCTAAACAAGCTGCAATAAAAGCAGGGCAATATGCTTATAGAGACAGAAAAAAGAAAAAAGGAACATTTCGTTCGCTTTGGATCGTGAGAATAAATGCTGCGGCAAGAATGCATGATCTTTCATATAGTAGATTCATGAATGGTTTAAAAACTGCCAATATAGAAATTGATAGAAAAATTCTAGCAGACCTTGCAGTCAATGATCTTGAAGCATTTAAAGCACTTTCAGAAAAAGCTAAATCAGCATTAGAGAATTCATAAAATGTCAGACAGTTTGTCAGACCTTTCTTTGAAATCAATTCAAGAAGTATCGGATTCTTCTAACTTAAAAGAACTTGAACTAGTTCGTGTTAAATACCTTGGAAAGAATGGATTAATAACCAAAGAATTAAAATTATTAGGTAAATTAACACCATCAGAAAGGCCTTTAGTAGGCAAAAGGATTAATCTTATAAAAGAAGAGGTTCAAAAACTTATTGATACAAGAAAAATAGAACTCACTGACATTAACATCCAAGAAGAAATTTCTACTTCTTCAATAGATATAAGCTTAAACGGACGTAAAAATAGCAGAGGCAATATACATCCAATATCTTCTATACTCTATGAAATTGAAAGTATTTTTCTAAATTCTGGCTTTAGAGTTGAAGATGGACCTGAAATTGAAGACGAATACCATAACTTTACTGCTTTGAACATCACAGAAAATCATCCTGCAAGAGCTATGCATGATACTTTTTACTTTAATAGTAATTACTTACTTAGAACTCATACATCTCCAATACAAATTAGAAGCATGGAAAGTCACGGTGTACCAATAAAAGTAATTGCCCCCGGTAAAGTCTACAGAAGAGATTCGGATATAACACATACACCAATGTTTCATCAAATTGAAGGTTTAGTTATTGATAAAAATATTAACTTCACACATTTAAAAAGCATGCTACATCGCTTCATCAATACATTTTATAACAAAGATATGAAATTGAGATTTAGACCTTCCTATTTTCCCTTCACAGAACCCTCAGCAGAAGTTGATATTTTATCCAAAGATGGTAGTTGGCTTGAAATACTAGGTTGTGGAATGGTACATCCCAAGGTTTTAGAAAATCTAAAAATAGATCCAGAAGTATATACAGGTTATGCATTTGGTATGGGCGTTGAACGATTAGCAATGCTAAGACATGAGATTAAAGACATCCGGCTTTTTTATGAGAACGATCTAAATTTTCTCAATCAATTTAAATAAAAATATGAAATTATCAACCAATTGGATAAATGAACATTGCGGATCTAAATTTACCAGCAGTGAACTGGTGAACCAGTTAACTATGTCAGGGGTTGAATGTGAAATAATTAAGCAAAAAAATAATAAAATAATTAAATTTGATATTACACCGAATAGAGCAGATTGTTTCAGTGTTAGAGGAATAGTAAATGAATTAATAGCTATGGGACTAATCAAGCAACGTAAAAGAGTTAGTCAGAGTGCAAAAGTAGAACACGACTCTATCTTAAAAACCAAAATAATCACACCAAAAGATTGTCCAGTATTTGCTACAAGAATAATCAAAAATATTAATTCGAGCGCTAGAACCCCCAAAGACATAAAAGATAAATTAAAAGAATCTGGCTATAAATCAATCAACATTATTGTTGATCTTACCAATTATGTAATGCTTACACTCGGTCAACCACTGCATGCCTATGATTTAAAATATATTAACTCGCCCATGGTTGTAAGAAAAGCAAAAAAGAAAGAATCTATTGCACTATTAGATGGAAGTATAAAAATACTTAATGAGAATTACCTCATGATTGCTGATCAAAATAATCTACTCGGTATTGCAGGTATTATGGGAGGACTAAACTCTTCAATAACTGATAAAACAAAAAATATAGCTATAGAATCTGCCTACTTTAATCCCGAAACAATCATGGGCTGCCCTAGAGAGTTGAATCTTCATAGTGAAGCCAGCTTACGATTTGAAAGAGGAGTAGATCCAACCATACAAGTAGAAGCAATTGAAGTGTTTACACTATTACTGAATAAAATAGCTGGTGGAGAAAATGGACCCATTAACACTCAAATAGCTCAAAAACACACTCCAAAAAATAAAACAATCAATTTGAGAAAAAATAAGATTAAAAATATATTGGGCATCACAATACCTAATGCAAAAATAGTATCGATACTAAAAAACTTAAAAATGAATGTTAAGGAAAATGATTTTGGCTATCAAGGTTGGAGTGTTATTGCACCTTCATATAGGTTTGATATTAATGATGAATGCGATTTGATTGAAGAAATAGCAAGAATCTATGGCTATGATAATATTACTGAATCCATTGAAAATGAGCCAAGTACATTTATAAATGAATCAAATCGACTGAAAAATAAAAAAGATCTATACAATATAATGAACGCTTTAGGCTATTCTGAAGTTATTAATTATAGTTTTGTAAGCCCTGTAATGAATGACTTAAACCAAAGTAAAATAGGTCATTCTATGGATTTACAAAATCCACTTTCAATAGAAATGTCTGTAATGAGAAATTCTCTTCTTCCAGGATTAATTAATAATCTTATGCATAATCTTAAAAGACAACACAAAAACATAAGATTGTTAGAAATAGGTAAAGTGTTCACAGGAACAAAAAATAAGATTATAGAATCTGAAAAAATATCCGCTTTAATATATGGCTTATGAAATCAAGAACAATGGGGCTATTCTTCTAACTCGGTTGATTACTATGACATGAAAGGCCATCTTGATATTTTATTCGAATCATTAAATATATATAAATCTATAACGTATAAAAAAACAAAGCATAAAATGCTGCATCCTGGAAAATCAGCACAGATAGTTTTTAATAATAAAATTATAGGACATATAGGCTGTTTAAATCCTGAAATTGTCCTTGACTTAAATCTGAAAAATGAACCTATAGTTTTTGAAATAGATTACTCTATCTTGAATAATAGAATTGCTCACAATTTCAAGGAGCTAAATTACTTCCCATCATCTCGAAGAGACATATCAATTCTTTTGCCACTAGATATAGAAATAAATACAATTATTCGTTCTATAAATTCATTAAATATTAATGAACTATCTGACGTATTAGTTTTTGATATTTATGAAGGTAAATCTATCCAATCTAAAAAGAAAAGTATTTCATTAGGCTTGATTTTTCAATCAAAATCACGCACCCTAACCGATGAACAAATTGACGAATTCATGACTAATATAAATCAACATATACAATCTACTTTTGAAATAACAATAAGAAAATGACATTAACTAAAGCAGACATAGTAGAAGACCTTAACAATCAAATAGGTTTAAATAAGAGAGAAGCTAAAGAGCTTGTGGAATCACTTTTTGATAATATTAAAAATTTACTTGAAGACGGTCATGAAGTTAAACTTTCTGGCTTTGGTAACTTCCAATTAAAAGATAAAACATCAAGACCTGGAAGAAACCCAAGAACTGGAGAAGATGTTGAAATAACAGCCAGAAGAGTGGTCACATTCAAATCTGGACAAAAACTAAAAGAAGCAGTAAAAACATTATCCAATGCCTCAGATTAGTACTCAACTTCCATCAATTCCAACTAAAAGATACTTCACGATAAGTGAAGCTAGTGACCTATGTGATGTTGAAGCTCATGTATTGCGTTACTGGGAACAAGAATTTACGCAATTAAAACCTCTCAAAAGAAGAGGCAATAGGCGATACTATCAAAGACACGATGTTATTCTAATCAGACAAATTAAAGACCTTCTTTATAACAACGGATATACAATCAAAGGCGCTAAACAAAAACTTAGTGATGATGAGACTCATAATGAAGCTCAATCTTCAACACTAGATGCTATCAAATCAGAAGTAGAAAATTTAATAGACATATTAGATTAACTTTATACGGGGCGTGGCGCAGCCTGGTAGCGCACCTGACTGGGGGTCAGGGGGTCAGAGGTTCAAATCCTCTCGTCCCGACCATAAGCTTAATTCTTAGTGTGTCCGTTAATTACTCTTGAGATCTGTCTTCTTGAATAACCGGTATCAGCTGATATTGCATCGATAGACCAATTCATTTTATTAAGCTCCAACACTCTTAAATGCCTATTCTTTACCGTCTGTGTTTTTTTATTAGTTATTTTCAAAAGCTTATCAATTGAATTGACAAGAATTGAGTTATAAGTTGTATCAGCTGCAGTGGTGCAATGATCCCAGAGGATAATTAAGTTATAACAAGCATCTTCAGCATCATCCCTGATCAAAGCTTGCCTAATAAAATGGGTTCTGAAAATTATATGGCAAGCATCTCTTAACTCTTTATCAATAGAATCCTTACTGAGTAAATTCTGAATTGATTTGAGATCTGCATTTAAACCAAATGAACCCAATACAATTCCAGCTTGAAACTCAAGCTCCCTTATCACATTGTCTACAATATTATTCAAAATCAGTATTATTTAACTTAAATTATAATTATTATATTTATTTAAAGATTTTTGAGAAGAAAACACAAATGAAAAGTAAAAATGCATTCATATTTGTATTAAGCTTGATCACAATTTTATTCGCTATCATTTTGTGGAACTTCTTTTTACCTATTCTTTGGGCAATTGTTTTATCCATATTATTCTACCCCTTAAGAAACTACCTAATAAATAAAAAATACAACCCATCATTGGTATCTTTTTTAACGATCATTGTTATTGTAATACTAGTTTTAATACCCGGATTTATTATCTTTACCGTCATTGGCTCGGAATCTTTACTTGTATTGAATAAAATTGAATCAGGAGAATATAATCTTGGACAGTTAGTTAATTGGTTTAATGCATTAGTGCCTAATCTTATCGATCGTCTTGATTCAATAGGACTGAATACAAATCAACTCATAGAACAATTAAACAATATTGGAGTAGGGGCAACAAAATTCATAGTTTCTCTACTAATGAGTACGGGTCAGAATCTTCTTCAGTTCTTTCTTTCTTTTTTTATAATGATCTACTTATTATTTTTCTTCCTCAGAGATGGTGAGAACATAATAAAGTCATGTATTGAATCTTTTCCTATGGATGATAATCAAGAAAGGTTTCTAATTGAAAAATTCTCAACTGTCATTAAGGCTACCGTTAAAGGCACTATTTTGATTGCCATAGCACAAGGTTCTATTGGTGGTTTAATCTTATTATTTCTTGATATAGAAGGAGCAATTCTATGGGGAGCAATGATGGCTTTATTCAGTATATTGCCTGGGATAGGAGCCTCTATAATATGGCTTCCAATTGCTCTCGCACTTATCTTTAATGGAGCACTGCTTAAAGGATTAATTTTAATAATATCAGGAATATTTATCATTGGCTTGATTGATAATCTTCTTCGTCCATATCTTGTAGGAAAGGAAACAAACTTACCCGATTATTTAATTCTCTTATCGACATTGGGTGGCATCACAATATTTGGATTATCAGGATTTATAATTGGTCCAGTAGTGACTGCCCTTTTCATTGCACTATGGTCAACATTCAATTCATATAAATCTCTTTAAGATAAAGATTGATATGAATCTAGAACAATTAATTTCTGAAATGAGAGCTATTACAGGACCAGATCGATGCATTACTGAACCTGATATGATTCAAATATTTCTTGAAGATTGGAGAGGGCATATCAAAGGAGAAACACCCATTGTCATGCTTCCCATCACAACTGATGAAGTGTCTTGTATCATTAAGGTATGCAGTATCAATAATATTGCAATAGTCCCTCAGGGGGGGAATACAAGCTTGTGTGGAGCAAATATTCCACATTCTGATAATAAACAATTAGAAATTGTAATAAATACTTCAAAAATGGATAAAATTATTGAAACTGATATTCATAATCAATCCATGATTGTTGAGTCAGGCTGCATACTTAGTAATATTCAAGATTGTGCTATTGAAAATAATCTGTTTTTTCCATTAAGTCTAAGTGCTGAAGGCAGTTGCCAAATAGGAGGAAACATATCAACCAATGCCGGAGGTGTTAATGTTTTGTCTTATGGGATGACAAGAGAGCACATAATGGGCATTGAAGTTGTTTTACCTGATGGAACTGTACTTAATGACCTAAAAGGTCTCAGAAAAGACAATACTGGGTATGATTTAAAACAATTATTTATTGGTGCAGAAGGAACTCTAGGGCTGATTACAAAAGCCAGTATCAAATTATCAACCCTGCCAAAGACTTATTGCTCAATAATGGTAGCTGTCAAATCAGTTGATGATGCTATAAAGGTTCTAAAAAATTCTAAAAATACATTTACCGATCGACTAACAGCGTTTGAAATCATGAGTTCATCTTGCATAAAAGCTGTTGAGAAATATTTACCGGAACATAGAATACCTTTAGATTCATCTTACCCTTGGCATATTATTATTGAAGTCTCTATACATGAAGAACAACCTAATGAAGATATAATCACAAGTTATCTCGAACAAGAACTCGAATCTAATAATCTGATCGATGGAGTTATTGCTACTAACGAAAAAGAAAGAAATGATTTTTGGAAAATTAGACACAGTATTTCAGAAGCTGAAAAACATCACGGCAGAGGTATAGCGCATGACATTTCAGTTCCTATTAAATATATTCCATTGTTTATAGAAAAAACAATTGATGAATTAAAAAAGTTAATAGGTCCATCCAATGTGTTTGCATTTGGACACCTAGGCGATGGAAATCTTCATTTAACTAAAAGCAAACCAGAATCAATGGATGAAGGTACTTTTTTAGAAAAAAGTCATACTGTCAATAGATTAGTACATGGTTTAGCAGAATCATATGGAGGTTCATTCAGTGCAGAACATGGAATTGGATCTAAACTCAAAGATGAACTTGCTTTCTTCTCGGATGATACAAAATTAAAACTGATGAAGACAATAAAAAAGGCCATTGACCCTAAAAATATAATGAATCCTAATAAATTATTTTAAGTCTAAGCAGGGCAAGCTTCATTGTCTGTTTGAGTCTCATTTTTCATTTCTATTCTCAAGTTCTTCTGACACTTCATTGAGTGTGACTCCTGAAGCATTTAATAGAATTAAAAAGTGATACATTAAATCAGCAGCTTCCCAAACAATATCCTTTTTATCGTTGCTTTTTTGTATGGAAGCTATGGCAAACTCTGAACTTTCTTCTATTACTTTCTTAGCAACTTGATTAATCCCATCCTGCATTAGTTGATAGGTATAACTTTTATCAGATCCTTCTGCGAGTCTCTCATTGATAATATCTTCTAATTTATATAAAAATTGATTATTATTTTTACTCATATTCTGACCTCTATATTTGTTTGTTGTAAATATTTTTTCAAATCTAATATGTTGATAATTTTCTTATGAAACACACTTGCAGCAAGAGATCCACTGACATCTGCTTTATTAAAAACATCAACAAAGTCTGACATTTTTCCAGCCCCGCCAGAAGCAATTAATGGTACCTTGCATATGTTTCTCATTTCCATCAGCTGATCAATGTCATAACCATCTCTTACGCCATCTTGATTCATACAATTAAGAACAATCTCACCAGCACCTCGATCCTGCACTTCACTAATCCAATTATTGGTGGTTTTATTTGACTCCTTTGATTGGTCAGGATCACCGGTGTATATGTGAACTTTATAATTCTTATTAACTGCAAAGCTGTCAATACCAACAACTACACACTGACTGCCAAAACGTTTAGCCAATTGCTCAATTAAGATTGGGTTCTTAAGAGCGGGTGTATTAATAGATATTTTATCCGCTCCATAATTCAACACTTCTTCGGCATCATTTATGGTTTTAATTCCACCTGCTACGCAGAAAGGTATATTAATCTCTTTTGCGACAAGGTTAATCCACTTGCGATCAACGGACCTTCTATCTGGACTGGCCGTTATATCATAAAATACAAGTTCATCAGCCCCTTCGTTATTATATCTTGATGCAAGATCAACAATATCTCCTACAATTTCATGATTTTTGAATTGTATGCCTTTGACCACTTGACCATTTTTCACATCAAGACATGGAATTATTCTTCTTGTAAGAATCTAAACACCTCCCGATTAGAGATTTTATCCTCTAATAATGCTTTACCAGATACAGAAGCCTGTATACCAATTTCTCTAAGTTGATATAAATCGTGAATATTAGATACACCCCCTGAACTTATAAATATTGATCCTGGTGATTTTTGAAGACATTGCTTGTACAGGCAAATATTCGGCCCATTTAATGTTCCATCTTTACTAATATCCGTCACAAGATATTGATTAAAACCAATTTGATTAAACCTCTCTATTAAGCTCCATAGCGATTTGTTACTCGATTCTTTCCAACCATGAGTCATCACTATAGGTGTTTTATTTTCAATGATTACATCCAATGCAATAATGATCTTTGATTTTTCATCGTTCTCAATTGATTGACAGAAACCTTTATAATCATTGATAGCAAAGCTTCCTATAATCAGATTATTAATACCAGTATCCAGCCAACTTCTCATATTCTCACTGCTTCGAATTCCACCACCTATTTGTATTTTTAAGCTAGATTGTTCAATAATCTGTTGAATAATTTCACTATTTTTTGAAACACCATCTCTTGTTCCATCCAGATCAATAATATGCAGATTCTTAAAGCCCATTGATTCATAATTCTTAACCAACTCAAGTGGTTTAACATCATAAAATGTGACCTTCCCAAAATCCCCCTTAAGCAGTCTGACACAACGCCCATCCAATAAATCAATTGCCGGTATAAGTTTCATATATGTGCTATAAATTAATAAAGTTTCTTAAGAGCTTAGAACCCTGATCACTAGATTTTTCAGGGTGAAACTGCGTTCCATAAAAATTCTCTTTCTGAATAATACTAGTAAATGATTTTTTATATTCTGTGATGCCAATAGAACTATCTGACAAAGGCACATAATAACTGTGTACAAAGTAAAAATAGTCTTCGTTTTTTAAATCTTCTGTTAAAGGTGAAGATTTATTAAAATTTACATTATTCCAGCCCATATGTGGTACTGGATAATTATCCTTATTTGAGAATGCTTCACATTGACCTTCAATGATTGATAAACATTTCACATTATCTTCCATTGAATAATCTAATAAAAGTTGCATCCCTAAGCAAATACCAAGAGTCGGTTGTTTTAGATTCTTAATAACTTCAATTAAATTAGATTCTTCTAGTTTATCCATTGCATCATTTGCTGCTCCCACTCCTGGCAAGATTACATGGCTTGAATCTTCAATATTAGTAATTTGATTCGTCGTAATATAATTTGCTTTAATTCGATCAAGGGCAAAAGTTAATGAAGACAGGTTTGATCCTCCTGCATCAACTATAGCAATAGTATTCTTTGGCACTATAAGATACCTTTAGTTGAAGGTAAATCTGTTCCCGAGACTTTCACAGCTTGGCCTAATGCTCTTCCAAATACTTTAAAGCATGCTTCAATCATATGATGATTATCGTCACCTTTAACAGCTAAATGTATAGTGGCCCCAAGAGACTGACTCAATGAACGAAAAAAGTGAGCAACTAGTTCAGTTGGTAGTCCGCCCACTTTCTCTCTATCAAAACCCCCTTCGAAAACAAAATAGGGTCTATCCGAAAGATCAATGGCAACCGATGCTAATGACTCATCCATTGGTAATGTAAAACCATATCGATTGACGCCATACTTATTACCTAATGACTCTTTAATCGTTTGACCTAATGTTATAGCAACATCTTCAACAGTATGATGTTCATCAACCTCTATATCACCATCGCAATCTATAATCATGGATATATTTGAATGTTTTGCCAGTTGTTCCAACATATGATCAAAAAAATCGATCCCAGTATTAATCAAAATAGGTTTAGATTGCTCCAAATTCACAGTCGTTTTAATTTTTGTTTCCTTGGTTTCACGAAGGACAGAAGATCTACGATCAATGTTAAGTATTTTTGTTGTTATATCAGTCCATTGATTATCTCTATAGGGATCTATTTGAATGCCTTCTATATCTAAATTTTTAGCAAATTGCATGTCGGTGTCCCGATCACCAATCACATAAGATCTTTCTTTATCAATATTTGTGTTTACGAGAAGTTTAGTCACCATTCCTGTGAGGGGTTTTCTGCAATCACAACCATCTGTTTCAAAATGAGGACAGATCAATATATCATCAAAAAATACTCCTTGAGAATTAAGAATATTTTCAATAAATTTTTGACTCTCTATAAAGCTTTCTTGAGGAAAAGAATTGGTTCCAAGTCCGTCTTGATTTGAAACCATAACTAAGGAGTAGCCATTTTTACTCAACTGACTAAGTGCTGAAATAACATCAGGTACAAACTTAATTTTTTCCAATGCATCTACCTGGTAATCGCTCGGTTCAAAAATAATTGTTCCATCTCTATCTACAAAGATTATTTTTTTATAATTAGTATTCATAATGTTTTAATACCTTCTATTAACAAGTCATTTTGTTTTCTCATACCAACAGTAATTCTGACACAATTATGGAGACTAGGCTGATAGCTAACGTTTCTTAAAAGAAGGCCATACTCTTTAGCTTTTTCACAGAATAAATCAGAATTTTCAACTTGCACTAGAATAAAATTAGCACTGGATTTATAAATTTTCTTGATGCAATCAATTTCAGTGAAGGCAGTCTCTAAATACATCCTCTCTTTTATTACTTCTTTTATATTTAGTTTAGAGGTTTCAATTCCATCTTCTGTTAATGCCTCTAGAATGCTTCTCTCTGCTGGCTTAGAGAATGAATAAGGGGGAAGAACTCTCATTACATAATCACATATTTCTGACGAAGCAAGCAATGCTCCACATCTAGAGCCTGCCAACCCAAAGGCTTTTGAAAGAGTTCTTAACACTACTACATTAGGATAGGTTGCTAATATTTCTTTAGTGAAATCCTCATTTGCAAATTCAATATAAGCTAGATCCAATACCAATAATCCAAAATTTTTGGTCATATCGCAGACTTTGAATATCATATCCTTAGTGAATATATGGCCAGTTGGATTGGATGGAGATGGTAAAAATATTAACTTACTTTGAGTGCAAACCTCCTTATCCAATAGTGTAAAATCAATCTCATAATTACTGGTTTCTAATAATGGTATTGATTTTATAGAAACGCCTTGTATCGCTGCATAGAATTGATACATTTCAAATGTTGGTGGAAAAATGATAATTTCATCCACATTTGGTTGACAGAAAACCCTAAGCAAGACATCAATTGCCTCAGTACTGCCTCTAGTAATAACGCAATTTTCTTCTCCTATATCAAGATACTGTGAAACTCTTTGTCTTATCTTCACAGGCACAGCGTCCGGATAAAGATTAAGTCCATCTTTTTTAGCTTGTTCAGTTACACAATAAGGACTTTCATTAGCATTCATTCTAGTCGCATTAAGTACTTTCTTGGCTGGCACATAAGGTTTTAAATTAAGCACCTCAGGCCTGATCAGTTTTTTTATTTCTTTACTCATAATCACTTAGTCTTACTTCTACTGCTTTTGCATGTGCCTCAAGACCTTCTACTCTAGCCAATAGGCTGATAGTCTCGGAGAGTTGTTTTAATCCGGATTTGGTTAGTTCTTGGATGGATACTGATTTTGTAAAGCTTTCAACCGAGACTCCACTTAAAGATTTTGCATAACCCGCTGTTGGAAGAACATGATTTGTACCACTGCAATAATCACCCGCAGATTCAGGGCTCCAATAACCCAAAAATATTGATCCAGCAGACTCAATAGAATCTAGGTATAACCTTGGATTTTCTAATGAGACGATAAGATGTTCTGGTGCATAATTATTCGATATATCTATGGCAGTTTCTATATCTTGGACCCAAATAGATTTGCTATTTAATAAAGCATCTTGAGCAACATCTCTTGTTTCTAAGGTTTTCATAATCCGATTAATGCTTTGTTGGACATTTTCTAAAAAATCCCTGTCTGGTGATATATGGATTACTTGCGAATCAGGTCCATGCTCAGCTTGAGATAATAAATCATAGGCAACATAATCAGGTTCTGTATTACCATCTGATATTACCAAAACTTCAGTTGGGCCTGCAGGCATATCAATTGCTATTTCAGATGTTGAAGCAAGAATTGTCTTTGCCATTGTCACAAAACTATTTCCTGGTCCAAATACTTTATCAACTTTATTAACTGAATCTGTTCCATATGCTAATGCAGCAATTGCTTGTGCGCCGCCAATTTTAAACATTTCAGTTATTCCACAAAATGAAGCAGCGGTGACAATACTATCATCAATTAAACCATCTTTATTTGGAGGCGAACACAAAATCCGATTCTTAGTCCCAGCTAATCTTGAAGGAACTCCCAGCATGATAGCGGTCGAAGGCAAAGGATTTCTTCCAGCAGGAATATATAAACCAACATTATTAATAGGTTTAATTATTTTTTCACAAAAAACTCCTGGCTTAACTTCTACTTTTGAAGAAGAAGAGGGCATTGTATTTTCATGAAATATAGTTATATTCTCAATAGCTCTATGGAGCTCATCCTTTACTTGATTTGAAGTTCTTTGAATTGCATTTTTGATTTCACTATCAGTCATTTTTAAATCATTGATACTGACATCATCATATTCCAGAGTCAGTTGCTTTATAGCTAAATCGCCAGATTCTTTTACTTTTTCTAAAATAACTTCTACTGTAGTTCTAATTTCATCATCTATTAACACATTAGGTCTAGCAATCAGTTTCTTTCTTTCTGATTTGTCCAGTTGATCCCAATTAATTATTTCTTGAATACTCATAATCTACATTAGCATTTTTTCAACGGGCACAACTAAGATGGATGAAGCACCCTTGGTTTTAAGATCCTCGAGCGTCTCCCAAAAAATATTTTCTTTGCAAACTACATGCAAAGCAACTGTTTCAGTTGTACCTTCAAGTGGAATAATGGTTGGTGATTCTGTGCCAGGTAATAAGTCAGTTATTGAATCAATGGATGCTCTAGGTGCATGCATCATGATGTATTTACTCTCTTTAACTTGGAGTACTCCTTGTATGCGCTCTATGAGTTTATTAACCCAGTTGCTTTGAATACTATCAGTTGATTGCATCGATCTTATAACTACAGCGGTACTTTCCAATATCATCTGACCTTCAGTTAGATTATGTGATTTAAGCGTCTGTCCTGAGGATACCAGATCACATATAAGATCTGCTTTACCTAGGCTTGGTGCTAATTCTACTGCACCTGAGAATTGAGTGACATCTATGTTTAGCCCATTTTTTAAAATATAGTCTTTGACTATATTAGGGTAGCTTGTGGCTACAGTTTTACCCTCTAGCTTTTCTAAATCTTGATAATTTGAATTATCTGGATAAGCAAAAGACAGCTTGCATTGTCCATAATCTAAATTAGAAACTATTTTAAATTTTGAAGATCCTTTTTTTGAGTTTTCAATTTCTATTTTTTTCTCAAGTGCCTCATTCAATCCTACGATACCTAGTGTACATAAGTTATCTTGAACTAAACCTGGTATATCATCGTCTCTAACAAACATGAGATCAAATGGCATATTCTCCCCATAACCAATAAGTTGATTTTTAGTATGACTGATAACTAGCCCACATTTGTTTAACAAGTTAATCGTATGTTCTGTCAGTCTTCCAGATTTCTGTATTGCAATTTTTATTCTATTGTTATCCATTGTTTTGTACTCGATTTAGAGCTATTTCATAACCACCCGAACCATCCAATAAACATCGCGCAACTCTTCCAATTGTAGTCACGCTGACACCAGTATAGGAATTAACTTCACGATAGGTATAACCCTTATTAAGTAGCTCAGCTACTGACCAGCGGTCTTTGATTGATTGTAATTCTGCAGGAGTAAAAATATCATAGAAAAATGAACGACATTCATCACTATTCTCTAATGATTGGACTGCTTTGAAAAACCTTTCTTCAGTTTTTTTCTCTTCTTTGTTTGTTAATACTCTTTCTATTTTCATTATATATGTACCATTGTATTAATGTAGTAGTACATTATATCCATTAAAAACAGTTTTTCAAGTAAATAGTAGGGGATTACTCAAGAAATATTAGCAACAATAGCTGAGCCCATTGTCACTGTATCAACTACATTCGTATTGCTTAAATCAGCAGTAAATACTCCCTGATTCAATGTTTCATTAACAGCTGCTTCTATAGCTGAAGCTTCTTTACTGAGTTTTAATGAATGCCTTAACATTAATGCCAAAGACAAGATCATTCCACAGGGGTTTGCAATTCCCTGGTTTTGTATATCTGGTGCTGAACCATGAATAGGTTCATAAACTCCAAATCTATCATTACCCAGTGAAGCAGAAGGTATCATTCCAATGGATCCAGTAAGCATCGATGCTTCATCTGTCAAAATATCACCAAATAAATTATCAGCAAGAATTACATCAAAATCAGAAGGTCTGGAAAGAAGATGCATTGTCGCAGCATCGACTAAGATATGCTCCAATTCAATATCTGCATATTGTGTTTCCATTAATTCACTGACAACACTTCTCCATAGTTGTGATGTTGCCATAACATTTGCCTTATCGACCGATGTTATTTTATTATTTCTTGAGGATGCAAGTTCAACAGCAACCTCAGTTATTCTAATTATTTCTTCTTTAGAATATTGACAAACATCCTTTGCATCATTTGCATTTCTTTCTTTCTCTCCAAAATAGATACCGCCAATTAATTCTCGAACAAAAACAATATCCACATTCTCTAAATACTCATTTTTTATCGGTGAATTATCTATTAATTGGGGATAGGTTTTTATATGCCTAATATTGGCAAATACGCCAAGATCTGATCGCATATCGAGTAACCCTTTTTCTGGTCTTGTGTCTGATTTTGGATCACTCCATTTAGGTCCGCCAACAGCGCCCAGTAAAACAGCATCTGATTCTTTGCATAACACTCTGGTTTCATCGGGGTAGGGTGTTCCTGTTTCATCTATTGCAATTCCGCCGAATAGAGCTTCATTTACTTTTATCTTATGGTTGTATTTTTCCTCTATAGCACTTAAGACTTTAAGTGCTTCTTGACAAATCTCTGGACCGATTCCATCTCCCGATAAGAGTGTTATATTTGCTTTCATAAACTTCCCTCATATTTGGTTATATCATCCTCATGATTCAATATAAAACTCAATTGATCCAAGCCATTAATTAAACAGTATTTTGAGAAAGATTCGATTTCAAATACATGATTATCACCATTGTCAAATTCTACTCTAGTATTCTCAAGATCTATCGTGATATTTATTCCAGGATTAACCAATAGCCAATCATGAGTATTTTTAGGTAAAACGATTGGTAATAATCCATTTTTCAATGAATTATTTTTAAAGATATCAGCAAAAGAAGTGCTGATGACAGCTTTAAAACCATAATCGACCAAAGCCCATGGAGCATGCTCTCTTGAAGATCCACAGCCAAAGTTATTCCCTGCAACTAGCACCTCACAATCATTTGACTCTTCTTTATTGAGAATAAAATCATGATTGATATTTCCAGAACTATCAAAGCGCCAATCAGCAAATAAACACTCACCTATACCTTCTTTAGATGGAAGTGTTAGAAATCTCGCAGGAATAATTTGATCTGTATCAATATCCTCATTAGGTAAATTAACCGTTCTGGCTGTAAATTTCTTTATCTTTTCCAATTTATCTCACCTCATACTTTCTAGGATCTTGAACAGTTCCACTAATAGCTGATGCTGCTGCAGTCTTTGGACTTGATAATATTGTTCTCGAACCTGCCCCTTGTCTTCCTTCGAAATTTCTATTACTGGTACTAACTGCCAATTGACCTTTGCCAACAGTGTCGCCATTCATACCCAGACACATTGAACATCCTGACTCTCTCCATTCTGCTCCTGATCTTATAAATATTTCATCCAGCCCTAAAAGTTCTGCTTCTTTTTTCACACTTTGTGATCCTGGGACGATTAATGTTCGTGTACTCTCTGAAACTTTTCTACCGTCCAAAATAGTAGCCGCATCTTGCAGATCAGAAAGTCTTGAATTGGTGCAACTCCCTATAAAAACGACATCAATGGGATGATTCAGCAAAGTCTGCCCAGACTCTACTTGCATGTAATTTAATGCCTGTCTGAAACTATCACTCCCCTTATGATCAGGTATTTCTCCATTGATTGGCATAACCATTCCTGGATTAGTTCCAAATGTAATCATAGGCTCCAATGAACCAACATCTATATTTACTTCTTTATCAAAGACTGCATTATCATCAGATTTTAACTCAAACCATCTAGCAACATATTTATCCCAATCTCTACCTTTTGGAGAAAATGGCTTGTCTTTCAAGTATTCAAAAGTAGCGTCATCGGGAGCAAACATACCTGCTTTGGCTCCAGCCTCAATACTCATATTGCAAATAGTCATTCTCTGTTCTAAAGATAATGAAGAAACTGTATCGCCTCTGTATTCAATGACATGACCTGTGCCGCCATCTACTCCTATTTCCCCAATTACCTTTAAAATAATATCTTTAGCAGAAACACCATTATTTAAATGGCCATGCAAATTGACTGCCAGCGTTTTTGGTTTCCTTTGAAGTAAACATTGTGTAGCTAACACATGAGCCACTTCTGTAGTACCAATGCCAAATGCTAGTGCACCAAAAGCTCCATGCGTGCTGGTATGGCTGTCACCACAGACCATTGTCCTACCTGGCTGAGTAGCTCCCAACTCAGGCCCTATAACATGAACAATACCTCTGCGATCACTATCAAAATCATAGAGTTCGATACCAAAATCTTTACAATTCTGAATCATATCTCTAATTTGCTGTGCTGGACCTTCCTCAGCAACCACATCTAGATCCTTAAGTGATCCTATTGGAACGGTTGGTGTCGAATGATCCATCGTAGCGAGTATTTTCTTAGGGGCTCGAATTTTTAAATTATTTTCTCTTAGAAGAGTAAATGCTTGTGGTGTA
>JABHDX010000039.1 GCA_018672815.1 Gammaproteobacteria bacterium
AGATAACTCCTAATGGACTTTCAAACTGCATTGAAAATATATCGCCCTTTGATGCAATAACTACAACACCAATATAGCAAACAATAATTGACAGAAAAGACTTAATATCTATTGTTTGCTTAAGAATTGGAATCGATAAAATAACAATCATTACAGGCCAACTAAAATTAATCACCATAGCCTCTTGAGCAGGCAATATATCATAACCCTTAAAAAGAATGATGTAATAAAGACATGGGTTTAAAAGTGCAAGAAAAGCGCACCTTAACAGTGCATGCTTTGAGAAGTTCTTAATTAACTTTAGCTTACCCTGAAAAAGAACAATAAAAAAAAGCACTAATACAGAAAATATTGTCGAATAAAAAACTAACTGGATAGGCTCTAAATGCTTTAATGAAAGCTTAAAAGCAGTGGCAACAGTAGACCAGAAAAATATTGCAATAGCAGCAAAAAGATAAGCTTTATTTTGATTAGAGAGAAATTGAGACATCTTATTTTATGCGGCTATTTGATACAAGCATAATTGACAACTTACACCCTCTTGAACGTTGTAGTCTGAAGTGAAGCGCTCTATCTCGTGCCATAACTCAGCTTCTTCTAGACTTTTGATAGTTTTTTCATATGGCGAAGCTTCCCACTCTTGTTTACGGACAGTAAAACTTATATATCCACCACTTTTTGTTATGCGCACCATTTCTGCAAATGCCTCAGGACCTACATGGCCACATGTAAATGTGCCAGCACAAACAATTGCATCAAAAGTATCATCTTCAAAATTAAGTTTCTGGGTCAAGTCCATTAAGTGCAGGGATTTATATACATTTTTTTTAAGAGCCAAGTCAAGCATTTGCTTAGAAAAGTCAACGCCAACTATATTTTTTATACCCTTTTTGTGAAGTATCTCTCCAACAAGGCCCGTGCCGCACCCAGCATCTAGCACCTCAAATTCATTATTCGTTAAGTATTTAAGTAAAAGTCTTGTAGTAATAAGATGCCCAACATAGCCCGCTAATTGAATCACGTCATGCTCGTAGTCTGGTGCCCAATTTTTATATATATTTTCTAACTCATCAAGAGTTGAAGTATTTAATGTTTTAAAAATTGTTGGAATCATACTTTTAGTATTCTTCATAGAGTACCCTAAGAAAACCTCTAAAAGCCAACACTATTATTGACTATTTATTTTTAATAAGCGCATAACTATACATTACAAGACCTATCCAAACACCAAAAAATCCAATCAACTGATTAACATTTACTGGCTCATCATATAAAGAATATCCCACTAAAAATTGAATTGTAGGGGTAATCAAAAACAAAATACCCACTGTAGTCATAGGAAGAAGCTTTGTTCCAGCAGTAAATAGCGCCAACGGAACGACAGTAACCAGACCTGCCAATATTAATAAAATATCTGTAGATAGATTCACATTAAATATGGCTACCTCATGATTGGAATAAAACCATATAGTGAATATAAATACAAAAGGTAAAAGCAATAATGTCTCAATATATAGGCCAGGAACTGGTGAGGTTACCATTGCCTTTCTTGCTACCCCATATGAAGAAAAAGTGAACCCTATCAGAAGCCCTAACCATGGAAACGAGTCTCCAC
Source organism: Gammaproteobacteria bacterium (assembly GCA_018672815.1). The sequence continues at coordinate 1,616 of JABHDX010000039.1, forward strand.
TAAAAACATAATATAAGGCACCAAAGGTAGCAAAGAAAACTGCCCATTTCTTAATTCTAGAGATCCGTTCATGGAAAAAAATATATCCTCCTAGCATACTTATTACTGGAGAAAGAAAGTAGCCCATAGATGCCTCTACTATCCTTCCTAGATTTACTGCAAGAATATAGCCGCCCCAATTAATAGTTATCAGAGTTGCAGTCAAAAACAAAAAAAGAAGCTCTTTTCTAGAACTTATAGATTCCCGAAAATTAGCTTGCCAAGATGGCCTAAAGTAGACAAGAATAAAAAGTATAGGGATTGACCAAACTATTCTATGAACAAGAACTTCTGAAGGGTTTACATGATTTAATAAAGCCCAATAAATTGGGAAACAACCCCACATCAGATAGCCAGAAAGAACAAGCAAAATGCCTCTATTCATGAAGTGAAAACTATTA
>JABHDX010000040.1 GCA_018672815.1 Gammaproteobacteria bacterium
AATCAAGAGGTCCAAGATTAGGTAAAGGAAGAAAACCTGATGCAGGTGCGATTATTTCATCGCGCCAGGTTCCAGTTTCTCCGCCAACAAGAAGCACCAATTGGCCCACTATTAAATGCTTTATTTCTGGGGATATCTCCATCACCCTTCCTATCCCTTCCTTGCCTGGTTTATAGGGCAATACTGGATCTATACCATAGTTACCTTTAATCTGTAATAAGTCTGACGGATTAATAGGCACTGCCAATACTCTGACTCTAACTTCACCACCCTTTAACGACCGAGAATCATCTTCCTTTACCTCAAGAACGTCTGCAGGGTTGCCCAGTTGACTAAATTCGATGTATTTCAGTTGTGCAGCTCCATTGGCTGCAATAGCGAAAGGTGTGAAGCCTAGAAAAAGTGAAAAAATTACAAAAATAGAGAAGTATTTCATAGTGTTGTCCATTAACTGTTTCGGTTGCTAACTATAACACTGCTAAGGATTATAAATATAAGGTTCATACTCGTTCTAAAACCTAATTAACAAAACTGGTGAACTTGACATGAACATGTTAGCAAAATATCAAATAGTAGATGATATTTTCAAAAGAACAACTTACATACCTGATGGTAAAAAATTTCTAGGTGTTTTCTATCGTTTCTCTTGTCATTCCCACTCAATAGCTGGGACTAGATCTTTTTATGAGCTAAGTTATAGTCAGGCTGAGTTACTGAGTATGCCCAATAGAAAAAAATAAACTGTAATGGTAAACGAGTATAAAGCAGTGAAATAGAGAGCTCAGGAAAAGCTTCAGGTGTAATAGCCATATAAATATTAGCAGGATAAACGGCAACTAGTAGAGCAACTAATCCCCAACCAGCTATTTTGCGTAGTCGAGGAATCAAAACACAGACACCTCCTAGTACTTCAAAAAAACCACTGATATAAACAGCCTCTGAATGCAATGGAAAAGCCGGAGGCATAATCGATAAATAAAAGTCTGGATTAAGAAAATGATCCACTCCCACATTGATAAAGAAAGCTGCCAAACCAAATAGAACTAATTTTTTCCACCAACCGGCAGGTAATTGAAGTACAGCAAAAAAATTAGTTGTAGTGTTCATCTTATTGCTCCTTACTTTTTTATTTTCTTATCATTCTTCAATTAGACTACACTGGGTATAATGGTTAGTAAATTCGATAAAGAACTTGGTCTGGATAGAGATATCACCCGACGTGATTTCGTTTACGGATCATCCATACTTCTTAGCAGTGCGGTTGTTGGATGTGGAAAAAGTACTGATAAAAAATCTCACTCAAATAGTGATTATTCCTTCGATGTTAGCGCTAATTGGTATGGCCCTGGAGGCATTGGTGATTATGCTAAGTCTCATGGGAACACACCTGAACTCATTAAAACCGCACATGAGATAAGGTCTGGACGATTCAATACAGAGATTGCATATGCTGTTGATTCTGGAGAGGAATATGATCTTGTAGTCGTTGGAGGTGGTTTTTCTGGTTTATCTGCAGCTTATCATTTCAATCGTTTAAATCCTTCAGGTCGTGTCCTTATTCTTGATAATCACCCACTTTTTGGTGGAGAAGCGAAACGTAATGATTTCAACGTTAATGGCGTTCATATTTCAGGACCTCAGGGATCCAATGATTTTGGCATTCCATCTGCTACTGGTGGTCCGGATGATTATTTTTCAGCATTGAATCTGCCAAGAGAATTCAACTATGTGGAACCGGGTGGATCCGCTGCTGGCATGCGTATTCCGATAGATAATTATGATTATATGACCTGGCAAGAAAAGCACTTTGATGTAGGCCATTTTTTTAATGGTGCAGTAAATCCCTGGATCAAAGATGTGTGGGGAACTGGATTAAATTCGACTCCATGGAGTACTGAGGTAAAAGACGCTTTTACTCGTGTTCGTTCAACTGAGATTAAAGATAAGAGCGGGCGAGATACGGATCGGTGGCTAGACTCCATTACTCTAAAATCTTATTACGAAAAAGAATTGAGATTACCGCCTGAGGTTACGTCTTTTTACGATCCAATTATGGCTAGCATCATTGGTCTTGGATGTGATGCCATCAGTGCATATTGGGGTAAGTATTTTGATATGCCTGGTTTCAAGAAGCCTGAACTATATAATGAAGATTTATTGCAGAGTTTTCCAGGTGGTAATACTGGCATTGCTAGACACTTTGTTAAGAAACTTAATCCAGATGCAATTGATGGAACATCATTTGAGGAAGTATTGTTTGGCAGAATCGCTTTTGATCAGTTGGATCGCGAGGATAAGCCTGTTCGCATGCGACTTAATTCAACAGCGGTAAGTATTGAGCATACGAGCCAAGTTAATGGAAATGAGCAAGTTCAGATTACCTACGCTAAGAATGGAGAGCTAAACCAATTGAAGGCGAAAGCAGTCGTAATGGCGACTGGTGGGTGGGTTAATCGTAATGTACTTAAAGACTTACCTAGCGAATATCATGGGGCTTATGGCAAGTTCGGTCATTCACCAGTCCTAGTAGCCAACGTTGCTCTGACAAATTGGCGCTTTTTAGAGCGCCTTGGTGTTTCAGCTGCAATTTGGCCTGAAGGATTTGGCTTTACTTGCAATATACGCCGACCAATGATTGTTGATGGTAAATCTCAACCTTTGCATCCAGACAAGCCAATTGTATTAACATTTTATACTCCCATTTTTAAACCTGGTCTTGAAAGAAAAGAGCAAGGTGCTGTTGGCCGAGCAGAGTTACTCAGCACATCATTTACTGATTATGAACGACAAATCCGTGAACAAATGACAATAATGTTTTCTGCTGGAGGCTTTGATCCGGCGAAAGATATCGCTGGAATTATTTTAAATCGCTGGGGTCATGCTTATGTTAATCCAGATCTTGGCTTTATGTTCGGTGCGGATGGCAATGTCGCACCGCCTGACGTTATACGTGAGCCTTATGGGCGTATTGCGATCGGCCACTCTGAGTTGAGAGGTCACCAATATTGGTCGGGTGCTGCTGGTGAGGGCCGCCGTGCTGTCGAAGCACTATTGGACCTTCATTTTTAGCATCCTGAAATCCCTATTTCTGCGTTAAAATTCACTCCCCCTCAATAGTTATCAGATAACCCTGGGCCATCTCTTCACCAATGGCCCACAGGCGCTCTGCCATTGACTTATCAAATATGTGGTTATCACCATCAACGGTAACCGCATTACAGTCCTCAAAATAGGCGCCGCTGACTCCCTTGAGAGCTGGATTGGTAGCCACATAAACCTGAGTGGCAGCACCTTCTTCAGGTGTTTTTGCAATAAGGTCGCCAAACCAGTCAAACCCTTTACGTAAAACTATAGGGGCAGTTCGAGCAATATTGGTTTTGACTAAGCCTGGGTGAATAACATTGGAAGTAACGCTGGAGCCTTCCAACCGTGCGGCCAGTTCAAGGGAAAACAAGGCATTGGCCAACTTGGATCGGCCGTAAGCTTCCTGCGAATCGAATACACCTTCACCTCGAAGGTTGTCAAAGTCTATACCCACTGCAGGTGCCTGACGATAGGCAGAGCTACTACCAACATGGACAATACGACTCGCCTGAGCCTGCTTCAACATGGGTATTAATCTGTTTACTAATACGAAGTGCCCCAAATAATTCACCGCGAATATCTTCTCGACACCGTTCACTAATTCCAATTCGCCAAAGGTATTAATGCCTGCATTACACACTAGGATATCAATAGGAAGGCCTAGTCTAGTAACTGTGTCTGCGCATTCTACAACGGATTGCAAGCTGGACAACTCCAAGGCCATAGGGGTAGTCTTTCCCGGCATGTCGGAACAGGCTTTACTGGCTTTCTCGAGGGTTCTACCGGTACCGATAACATGTGCGCCTCGCAGTGCTAACACTCGCATGGTCTCAAGGCCCAAGCCGGAATTACAGCCAGTGACTATGGCTGTAATTCCTGTTAAGTCCAATCCCAAAGTCACCTCCTCAGCTGTTGATGTCGCACCATAGGATCCCACAGGGTAACTATCATCAATACTTATAATATGCTCATCTCCACTGCAACCCCCTAGTACTGGCATTGCAGCCGCCGTTGTCCCATACAAAAACTGTCGTCTATTCATTTTTATGCTCCCCTTGCCACTCTATAATTAAAAAACTTCACACGCTTCGCCTCTTAACATTTCTTTGAACAACTTTAACTGACTTTGATCCAAACTCTGACTTGTCCACCAAGAAGCATGTTCATCTATACTACGCTTTATGTCGATAACTAGCCCCCACATTGGTGCTATTTGATTTGGGATCATTGAGTAACGAATATCTGTAACAAGATCATTCTCTTCGTTATAACCCAAATAATCTTGTGAAAACCACCGAAATCTCTCAATATCCCTTGCTTGTTGACTATCTTTGTCAACAGTAGGGAGATGATAATTAAAATCAAATATCTTAATACTGTCACCTGAACACCAAGTTGATGAATGAACTGTTCGAATTGCATCAACAAAATAAATTTCTTCATGCTGGTATATGGACTTCCATAAAATTAAATTTCCAAATGAAGGCTTAAGGGTCAGACGCTCTGCATTGTGTCCTCTAGAATACGCAAGCTTCATTGCTGCTGAAAGAGTTCTCTCATATTGTACAAATCCTAAAAATATATAGAAGGTAATCCATCCAATTGCAAAAAAACTAAACATCTTTTTTCGTGTTTTTATTGCACTTACTATCAAAATTAAGATGGGAATTGTGAAGAGTGGATCCACTATAGATACACTATTCCAAGCAACTCGTTCATCCGAAAAAGGCCAAAAGAGTTGAGTGCCATAGGAAGTACAGGCATCCAGTAATCCATGAGTTGCATACCCCATGAAACTTGCAATATAAACCATCTTGAGACTCATTGAACCTCTAAGAAAAGGAAAAATAAAAAGAGTAACAAGCAAAGAGCCAAAGGGAATAAAAAAAAGTGAGTGACTAAACTGCCTATGATACTCAAGAAAAACAATCGGATCATCTGAAGATTGAATCAAGGCATCTAAATCAGGTGCCAGACCAGCAAGAAAACCTATCAATGCAATCTGTACGATATTATTTTTGTTGGCTGTTGACTGTGCAAATGTTGCACCAACTGCACCTTGAGTTATTGGGTCCATTATGAATCTTTACTTTGAACTATGTCAAATATTCCTCAAAATAGTAATTATACCAAACTAAGAAAGCTCTTCCATCAGATAGACATTAGTCTGCAGTAGAAATAACCTCATATAAAAACACGATATTATCGTAAGAAGGTGCATAAACCTCTGCAGCAAAATCTAATTTGTTTCTTTGGTCTAAATTAAGGGGAATTGACCTATTAATTGGATTGCTCTCTCCTTCATATTCAAATTCTACTATCTGATTACCTCTGACCCAAGCAATTTGTGTAACTACATCTTTTTGAAACTTCCCTTCTCCATCATTAAGGAAAATTGTAATTCCTGGACAATGAGTAGGAGAATTAGCTGCAGTTTGATCAAAAATATCTAAGTCCCCATCCCCTTCATAATCTCTAATAAAAAGGGGGCCTTCTCCATAAGTTTTACATTCGTAAGTCTCATTTGGATCTTCAAAATTTACTGACCTATCTTGATTAGGCAATCTGGTTAAACTCTCATCAGAAAAATTCCCTTCCCCATCATTTATGAGTATCTGTATATATCTTCCAACGTAATAAGGGTTTGCTCTTGTGGTTCCGATAACAATGTCTAAATCTTCATCTGAATCAATGTCTGCAGCCTTAGCATAATTAAACTTAGTTAGGCCACTTCCAAAAAAACCTTCAGGCAAGACTCTAATCTCCCAATCTTTAATTTCCAGCAATGAATTACTTAAAGCTATCTCTGGTTTTGGTGGATTGGGATTAAACTCATCATCATTCCAAAGCATCACAATATCTGCTAAGCCGTCACCATTAAAATCCTCCATTAAAGATGACATGGTGTACTGATATTTTGACCAGTCTCTCCAATCAGTGGGTAACTGTTCTGAGATATTAGTGAAACTTTGACCTAAATTGCTAAGAAATAGAGCTCTTCCAGCTAAAATATCAGGATAGCCATCGCCATTCACATCCCCAGCAGAGGCATCATGTGAAAATGAAGTTTCACCCTTATAGTCAATTATATTTGAAGCATCTTTCATCAACCCATTATCTGATAAAAGAAGTACATTTGGTTCTGACAAAGAAGTATATGATCCATCAGGGTTTCTCTTACTTAACCCCATGGACCCCACAAAGATGTCGTCAATTCCATCTAGATTAAAATCTTCAACAACTATCCTGTAAGCCATGTGTCTTGAAGGGGGCTCTCTATCAAAAAAGAATTGGTGATCCTTTTTAAGCCTACCTGTGCCATCATTCAAGTAGATTTCTACTTGGCTCTTAGTTAATTCTCTTTCAAGTGTATGAGGAAAGACAGCCCAAGTTACTACTAAATCCTCATACCCATCACCATTGAAGTCTCCGTAATTTGAATTGTGCATGTCTGAAGTGAAAATACCATCTTCCTCTGAACAATCATTAACTGTTGGGTAACAAAGGGTCTGTGTAAAAGGCTCATCAGTGTTTATAACCTCAAAAGAAAAATTAAAAACTGCATAATCATTAGTTAAAAAGTTTTCTGTATCGGTTTGACTGAGTAAAGAATAATTTTCTATTCCATGAGAATAAACCTTAACTAAGATATTTTTACTTACTGTAGTGCTAACTCCAGAAGAATTAATTCCCTTAACTTGATATTCAAAGAGGGTATCACTAAAAACGATAGGTAAGAGAACTGACAATGTGTTGTTATTTGAAGAGATTAAAGTTAAGTCATCCGAAATCAATTGAAGACTTAATATTGAAGAAGGAGAGTTAGCTTTAATTTCTATTACTGAATAATCATAGGCTTCATTTACTGCTTCGATAACAAAATTAAATAGCTCTGGTGATTTATCTGAACCACCACTTCCGCATGAAACAAGAAAAATAATTAGTAGAATCTGTTTGATTTTATTAATTTTCATTCTTTATTTCTATGTGTCTCGCAATCTTAAAATCTTTATAGATATAGGGATACGTTACTTGTCCTCATAATCAACAGTTTTTTGAAAGAAATTCTCTATGACCTCTTCAATTTCCTCTGAATGAGTGCTCATCATCATATGACCCCCTCCTTCAACAACATACATTGTTGCATTAGGCACTAGTTTTTCAAAATTTAATAAAGAACCATTAAAACCATGTAATAAAACAATTACAGGTTTATTAACTTGTATCAATTTCTTTTAATTTCTTAAGTTTAAAATAATTTTTTTAACCTTAGGAGATTGAATAATGTCTTACAACAGAATTTTGGCAGCTATAGACTTAAGTAAAGAATCACAACAAATTATCTCTAAAGCTAAAGAGACAGCTGATACTTACGGAGCTAAGCTATATTTAATTTCAGCAATTGAGCCTCTTCTTCTAGTTCATGGAGATATTTTATCAAATTATGGAGCTTACAGGTCTATAGACAATGAGGCTAAGGAAGAGGTGAAAGAAAGACTAATGGCTATATGCAAAGATATAGGCATCTCAAGTAAGAATTGCTTTGTACCAATTGGCAATCCAGCCTACGAGATTAAGCAAAGAGCATTTAAGTTAAAATCTGATTTGATAGTAATAGGGACACACGGAAGAAAAGGAATCAAAAAACTGTTGCTTGGCTCTACCGCTAATAGTGTATTGAACGGAACGAAGACTGACGTGCAAGTAATCAGAATAGCTTAAAGAAAGTCTTTATCTAGGTGATAATTTAGGGGAATGAGGGTGGGCACGACAGGACTTGAACCTGTAACTTCCACCTTGTAAGAGTGCAAGATATTGTTGTTATATCAATCTATAAAAGGTTTATATATTGGTAGGATAGTTATAGGATAGTTTATGGTATGTATTTGTACCCTTCTAAACTGCCACTTCTTCCCTACTAAACACTCTTAAAAACATCTTAACACCCCACACCAGAACCACCCCTATGTTCTTCGGTAGTTCATTGATATGTAATAAAGAGTATCGATGATCCGATTGCGCCTCCGTCTCTTTCCATTCCTTTTTCTTAACTACAAAGTTTGTTATAGGTTTGTTACGATTAGAAGTTATCTAAAAGTATGTATCTGATATTGGTATTAGTTGCTTCAGTAACTTGCAACTTCAAATCCTCAAAACCAATTATATTTGATTGCTCTATGTCA
>JABHDX010000041.1 GCA_018672815.1 Gammaproteobacteria bacterium
ATGGTTTGGATGGCTTCTATAAAGGTTCAATAGCACAAAAATTTGTCGAGGCAATGAACTCGAATAACGGATTTATAGACGCCAATGATATGAAAGCTTATGAAGCCAGATTTACTGATCCAATTGGTATTAACTATAGAGATAATCAAGTTTTTACGCATGGGCCGCCATCAGGTGGAGGCGTAGTTTTACTCACAGCATTGAGTTTGTTGGAAGCTTATGATTTAAAAAAGTATAAAAGTAAATCCACTAAAACTTATCACTTATTGGCTGAAGTCTTAAGAAGGGGTCATAATAATCGATCGCATCAGATTGGAGATCCTTCCTTTTATAATGTTCCTATCAAAAAGATACTTTCAAAACAGAGAATCAAAGAATTATTTAATGGAATGAGTCTTAATAAAGCCAGCCCAGCATCAAAGGTGAAGCCTCTAAGAGTCATTGAGGAAAGCAAAGATACAACGCATTATTCCATTATCGATGAGGATGGCAATGCGGTTTCAAATACCTATACATTAGGTTATTCATTTGGATCGGGAGTGACTATTCCTGGGACTGGAATTTTAATGAATAATCAAATGAATAATTTTGCTTATCGTTATGGGGATAAAAAAATTGAGGGAAGAGCAGCCAGTCCAGGAAATCAATTTAAACCCGGTAAAAGGCCTATGAGTACCATGGCCCCAACGATGATTTTCGATAAACAAAATCAGTTAACATTAATTACAGGATCGCCAGGTGGTTCATTTATTCCAGATGCTATTCTGAGAATGGTGACTGGAATATTGGATTTTAACTTGAATATTGGAGAAGCAACAATGCTTCCTAGGTTACATAAGGATTGGCCTTATTCTGAATTAGAATATGAGTCGACTATTAGCTCAGATATTCTTAAAAATCTTAAAAAAATGGGTCATGATATTAAAGCTTCAAAAACAATGGGTAGCACACAAAGTATTCATATAAGAAATAATATAAACTATGGATTCTCTGATCTTAGAAGACCCAATGCAGGCGTGGCTAAGCAATAATGAGTAGTTCAATAAACAAAGTGGTAAAAATATGATACAAATGAAAGTAATCTACTGGCTAATTTTAATATCTACTTTCATAGGTATTTACTATCTAGGTGCAAAAACAAACTTAAAACTCTGGGGCAGAGTTATTATTGCACTAGTTTTGGGCATCATTATTGGATTTATATTTGGCGATCTTGCTGAAACTTCAAAATGGATAGGTGATGTGTTTGTAAGACTCATCAGAATGTTAGTAGTACCATTAATATTTACTTCTTTAGTCTCAGGAGTAGTGGCAATGGGTGATCCTAAAAAATTAGGATCCATTGGAATTAAATCAATCGGTCTTTATTTAGTGACTACCTTGTTTGCTATTATTATTGGCTTAATACTTGGAACAATGTTTAAGCCTGGAGACGGCATAGATCTGAGTGGTGTGGATCCGTTTACATCGGGCGTTGCTTCAATGAGTGTTGCTGAAAGATTGTTTGGCATTATACCGATGAACCCTTTTGCATCTTTGGCTAATGGAGAAGTTTTGCCAATTATCTTCTTCTCAATTCTTCTTGGAATTGGAATTATTATGGGCGGTGAGAAAACTAAACCAATAGGTAATTTTTTCTCAGCAGCAGCAGAAGCGGTCTTGAAAGTTGCTCATATGGTTATGCAAGTGGCTCCCTATGGCGTTTTATCCTTGGTTGCATGGGTTTCAGGAACCATGGGCTTAGCAGCGTTACAGAATTTACTCGTTCTTACACTGATTCTCTATTTTGGTTGTTTGTTTCATATGGTTTTTGTCTATGGTAGTTTGATTAGAATCTTTGCCAAGCTGCCATTAAAGAATTTCTTTAGAGGGATACTCGATGCACAAGCCGTCGCTTATTCAACGTCCTCTAGTTCAGCAACTTTGCCAGTGACATTGCAATGCGTGCAAGAGAATCTGGGTGTGAAGAAAACTGTTGCTTCATCTGTTTTGCCATTGGGTGCAACAATTAATATGGATGGAACAGCTCTTTATTTAGGTATAGTTGCATTATTCGCAGCACAAATATTTGGAATTGATTTAACTTTTACAGACTACTTGCTCATTGCTATGACAGCTACATTAACTTCAATTGGTACCGCAGGAATCCCTTCAGCCTCATTATTTCTTTTGGCTACAGTTTTATCTGTTATTGGTGTTAGTGATAATCAAACGGCTTTAATTGTAGGCTTTGTTTTGCCCTTTGATAGAATTTTAGACATGGCAAGAACTGCTGTTAATATCACGGGAGATGCAACTGTCTCAGTTCTTGTAGCTAAGTCTGAGAATGAAATAGATGAAGATGTTTTTCGTAAAAATGCTGTAATATAAAAATCTTAAATTTCATATATGAGAAAAACTAAAATAATTGCCACCTTGGGTCCTGCAACAGATGATCCTAAAATACTAACCAAGCTTCTTCAACGAGTTGATGTTGTTAGAATAAATCTTGCTCATGGATCATGGGGCGCTAAGGATAAAGCCAGTCACCAAAAAAAAATTAGGATGGTTCGAAAGATCTCTAAAAAGATCAAAAAACCCATTGCTATTTTGGTAGACCTTAAAGGAAATAAAATACGAATTGGCAACTTCAAAAATGAAGCCATAGAACTTAAAAAAAATAGTTTGATCACAATTCGTTTTACCGAAGAAGAAATAAGTCGACATGACAAAGAGATTGTAGTCAATGCAGATTATGTTTTTGACAATGTAGCAGTGAAAGATACTATCCTGCTTGATGATGGCTTGATAAAACTTGAGGTAAAGAAAATACAATCCAAGAAAAGACAATTGACTTGTAAAGTCGATGAAGGAGGTTTACTTCTAAGAGGAAAGGGATTGGAAGTCAGCAATAAAATCATTAATCAACCAGGATTGAATGAGGGGGATAAAAAGGACTTAAAAAGATTAGCTAAACTAGATATTGATTGGGTTGCGTTATCATTTGTCAATCAAGCAAGCGATGTTAATCAAGCTAGAGAAGTATTATCTGGGCTTAATAGTAACACTAAACTTATTGCTAAGATTGAAAGAGTAGCTGCTATTAATCAACTGTATTGGATTATAAAAGCCAGTGATGGAATCATGGTTGCTAGAGGTGATTTAGCATTGGAATGTGGACCTGGAGAATTAACTGGCCTTCAAAAAAATATTATTAAGCAGACTGTACAAGGAAAGAAAATTGTTATTACAGCCACTCAAATGATGGAGTCAATGATACATAATCCAACTCCAACTAGAGCTGAAATGACAGATGTTTCTAATGCGGTTTTGGATGGAACGGATGCGGTTATGCTCTCTGCTGAAACAGCAATTGGAAAATATCCAATAGAAACAGTTGAGTCAATGTCAGAGGTTTGTTCAGGTGCAGAGATTTATGAAGAATCTATCAGCAAGAGTGATACATTTAAATTTTCAGAGTTACAGCGAGTTGATGAAGCCATTGCTGTAAGCTCGATCAGTATTGCAAGGAATATGAATATCAAAGCAATTGTTGCCCTGACTGAATCAGGCTCCACAGCATTGATGATGTCACGTATTAGATCTGGTATTCCAATCTATGCTTTTACAAGAAATGAACCCACGCAAAGAAGAGTAGGCCTTTATCGGGGTGTAATTTCTTACTCTTATAAATTTCAAGCAACTAATTTCTCAGAGGTTTTATCTGAAGTTTCAAATGAACTTCTTAACTCTGAAATGTTCAGTAAGGGAGACTTAATCATCATAACATCGGGCTCTCCTTTAAAAGTTGAAGGTTTCACTAATAGTCTTAGGATTGTTGAAATTTAATAACTCATACAAATCACTTCCAGTACCGATAATATAAGTCTACAATCATTTTTTAATCTTAAACTTTAACCATTATGGAAAATCTGAAAGTAGGAATTAGTGGATTAGCAACGTACGTGCCACCATATCGAGTTGATCTTGAGCAATGGTGTCAATGGTCTGATAATTCATGGGATAAAATAAAAAATATCGTTGGTTCTGGTTTCAGAGTTTTAGGACCTAACCAAACAATATATTCAATGGCGGCAAACGCAGTTCTTGATCTTATATTATCTCACGAGGTTAGCCCCTCAGAAATAGGATATTTAGCACTAGGTACTGAGTCAAGTACTGATAATTCTGCAGGATCTATCATTATCAAGGGTATGGTTAATGAAGAATTAAGAAATAGAAAAATGGATACCATTTCAACTCGATGTGAGGTCCCAGAGTTCAAACAAGCATGCTTATCAGGTATTTATGCTATGAAGAGTGCTGTTCGCTTTATTAAAACAGATGCACCTACTTTGAAAGCAATTGTTGTTTGTTCCGACATTGCTCTTTATCAAATAGGAGCTAGTGGAGAACCCACTCAGGGAGCAGGGGCAATTGCTACTCTTATTGAAAAAGATCCAAAAATTGCTGAAGTTAGAACAGAAATCTCAGGTACATCATCTGATTATCGTTTATTGGATTTTAGAAAGCCAATACAGTATAGGGCTAAACAATCAAACGACCACTCTGATTTTGATATTGATTTACCAATATTTAATGGTAAATATTCTTCATCTTGTTATATAGATGAAACCATTGCAGCAATTGATGACATGGTAGAAAAAAGAAAAATAGATTCAGCTGAATATCTTAGGAATATTAGTGCTGTATTTCTTCATAGACCATTTCATAAAATGCCTATCACTGCTTTTTCAATCGTTTATTTGCATGCCTTAGCGCATGGCAACAAAGATGATAAAAAGGAATTAGAGGGTTATGCACTAGTCTCTAATGTAAATTTTGAAGAGCTCATTAGTGAATTAATTAATAGGGTAAATGTCTCAGAATTTGCTCATAATGATGTTAATTCGGATTTTCTTCCTCTATCTAATAGGGTAATTAAGACAATCAAAGAGAATGATCAATTCCAAAATAATGTTTTAGCTAAGATAGAATTTGGGAGTTCACTAACAATGGAAATGGGTAATATTTATTCAGGTTCTGTGTTTGGATGGCTTGCTGCAGGAATAGAGGATGCAATAAATAAAGACATTGATTGGTCAAATAAAGAGGTTCTATTATTTGGCTATGGCAGTGGCGATGCAGCAGAGGTGATACCAATTATTTTTACAAACGATTGGAAAGAAGCATCAACTAAAACTAGTTTTTCTAATGCATTTAAAGATCAATACAATTTAAGTCATCAGCAATATCTTACTTTAAGAACAGAAAAAACAACTAATGGAATTGATTTTAAGTTAAAAAATCAATTCATTGTTAAAAGAATAGGAACAGAAGAAAGGGATGATTTTCAGGATGCTGGAATAGAGTATTACGAATACTTAAATTAGTATCTATTGCAAATTGTTTTCAATCGAGGAATCTTCAGAAGCATAATGACTTCTTAATGTTTTTATCATCGATATTACAAAGATGGGTGATAGGAATAGAAGAGGAGGAGACATCAATAAAATAAGATCCATTGCTGTTCTATTGCTTCCTATAAGAAAAAGGCAAGCTGGGAGGATAGCAAGAACTAAAGCCCAAAAGAGTCTCATATTCTTACTAGGTTCATAGGCTTCACTAGCAGTA
>JABHDX010000042.1 GCA_018672815.1 Gammaproteobacteria bacterium
AAGAGCAGAAACTTTTTCAATATCTTCATCTACATTTTCACCAATCTTAATTTTGAGATGAGAGAATCCATTATCAATATGTGTTTTAGCATCATCGATAGTTTTTTTGAAAGAAGAAACACCTATTGTGATGGAAGTTGGCAGTGTTTTGTGAGATCTACCTAAAAAATCAATGAGCGATTTATTCTCTAATTTAGACAATAAGTCATAGATTGCCATATCGACAGCAGATCTTGCTGCAGGGAAATGCTTTAAATTATTCTCCAGTAATTCAAATATATGGTTGGTATTTTCTACATTGATCCCTATTAAGTTCTTAGAGAAATGCTTAATTGTTTCATAAGACTCTTCAACAGACTCTCCTGCCACCTCAGGTGAGGGAGCTCCAGATCCTAAGCCAATAATTCCCTTTTCGGTTGTCAGTTCAATGAATATATTCTCAACAGATTCCATAACCCTTCCTGCAATGGCCCATGGTGCTTTGAGTTGCATATCATGCTTAAAAATATTTGCCTGCTCTATCTTCATAATCTAGTCATACTATAATATTTGCAATAAATTTGTGCATACTGTATTTGTTAATAAGCTATTAATAGGAATGATCATTATCAGAGATTGAATGATAACTATGGCGATGACAGGTGAAAAATCAAAACCAGCTGGATAAGGTAATCTTTTTTGTATTGGTTTGAGAATGGGGACAATCAATTGTCTGATAAAATCTGATATAGGGGTGTCATTATTTGGAGACAACCAACTCAAAAGAGAATGCGCTATAACACCAAAGAAAAAAATCTTTAAAACAAAGGTTATTAAGGTCATCGCACTCAAGGCCAATAATTGAATTAGGTTTAGTCCAACTAAGCAATATAAGGAGAAGGCAAACCACAGCGAGAAAAATTTAATCATTATGGACAGGCCAACGAGAAGAAGAAACAGCTGATCTTTGCTCTTAATATAAGACGATAACGGCCTAATTAATGGATTAGTAGTTAAGACAATAGCTTGATGAATTGGATTGGTATTATTGACCCAGATCGAAGAGAATATTCTGAGCATCAAACCAAATATCAGTAAATCTATAAGCGTTTTAAATAAGAATAAAAAAAGGTGCATCTTGCTCTATAGTTTCATCTAAGTATTGTAATCAATCTTCTTGATTGCCTAATTCAACTGACCTTTGCTTTGCAGAAGCAATTGCTTCTTCCCATATGTTATCTAGCTTATTTTCCATTAAAGAATCAAATGCGGCTTCAGTAGTTCCTCCTGGTGACATCACTTTCTTTTTTAAGGTTTCAAGATCATCAGAGCTATTGAGTGCTAAATGACTTGCACCTAAAGCAGTTTGAATAGCGAGAGCCTTTGATATTTCTTCTGGAATACCTGCTTTATTTCCTGCTAGTTTGAGGAGATTCATCATATGAAAAAAATAAGCTGGACCACTGCCAGAAACAGCAGTTATGGTGTGCATCCATTCTTCATCTTGGATCCATATTGTTTTTCCTACGGAATTAAAAATATAAGTAGCTAGAACAATTTCTGATTCTGTTAAATTCGATTGTATCAAGGCCGATATTCCTTGCCCAACTAAACAAGGAGTATTAGGCATGACTCTACAGATTTTTATTTTTTCTCCAAAGATATTTTTCATTTGTTGCATATCAATTCCAGCTGCAACCGACATAATCATTGCATTTTTTTTTGATTGGCTAGTTTTTATATCCTCAGCAACTCTCATAAATACTTGTGGTTTAATAGCCATGATGACAATTTCTGATTGTTCAACAATGGCATTATTATTCACTTCAAGATTTAATTTTTTATTGAGTATCGAAAGCAATTCTCTTCGTTTTTCAGAAGGGTCTGAAACATAGATATGAGCAGCATTGTGTCCATGCAAGATTAATCCTCGAATGATTGCTTCGGCAACCATGCCACCACCAATGAAACCTATTTTTTTATTTTCATACATAATCTATAAATCTAAATTGACTTTCTTACTCCAAATAATGCTGTGCCTATTCTAATCATATTTGAATTATTATGAATGGCTAACTGATAATCATCAGACATTCCAAGAGAAATAGTATTCATATTATAGCCGTTTTGATTCAGGTCATCAAAAGCGTCTTTTAGTAATTTGAAGCACTGATCACGATGTTGCAATGAAGAACCAGGTTGTGTCATGCCCATCAAGCCTCTGATTTTTAAATTCTGTAGAAGTTCTATTTCTTTAATCAATTGAGGAATTTCATTGATAGGTAAGCTATCCCTTGTATCATCATCATCAAGTTTAACTTGTATACAAATGTTTAAGGGTTGTATTTTTGAAGTTCTATATTCATGGAGCTTTTGTGCCACTTTAATACGAGTAATGGTGTGAACCCAATCAAAATGTTTTGCAATTAGTTTTGTTTTGTTTGATTGTATTGAACCGATAAAATGCCAAGTGGCTTGCTCTTTAAATAAATTAATTTTCTCAATGGCCTCTTGCAGATAGTTTTCACCAAAATGATTAATCCCTAATTGGTATGCTGTATTTATTTCTGCGATCGATCTTCTTTTAGTCACAGCAATAAGAGTGGGAGGCTCAACTAAGTGATTATTTTGATCAATAATTTTTGCAATTGTCTTCTGGATTGAACGGTAGTTTTTTTCAATCTGATTCATTGGGAAAAATGTTTTTTGCATCAAATACAGGACCATCCACACATACTCTTTTCATAGCTTCACCTTCTGGAGTATGTACCTTTACAGTGCAGCCAGCGCAGCCTCCAATAGCACAGGCCATATACTCTTCCAGAGATAGCTTACAATCAACATGATGAGATTGTGCTAATTTACTTGTGGCTTCAAGCATTAATTCTGGACCACAGGCATAGATGATGATTTTTTCCTTATCTTCTTCCTTTATGCTCTGGATCCATTGATCAGCCAATTCAGTCACATAACCTTTATGACAACCTTCAAAATTCGATAAACTGGCTAAGCGACAAGGAATGTTAAGATTTTCCATCGAATCAATGGTGGCATTAGTCTCTATATCTATACCAGCAACATCAATTTTTGATCGACTTAAATGAAAGGGGAAAGGTAATTCAGAGCCAAAAAAAGCAATAGGTTGGTGGTTGTTTTTTGATCGTTTCAAATATTCTGCGAGAAATAATACTGGAGGTATACCTATTCCACCTCCGATCATAACTGGAATTTTATTAGGATTACTATGATTAAAACCATTACCAATGGGTCCCATCAGGTTGACTTGATCTCCTGTTTTCAATTTACTTAAGGCTTCAAGACCTGAGCCTATAATTTTATACATAAACTCGACCGTATGTTCTGTGGCATTATTTCTCAAATAGGAAAGAGGTCTTCTGAGTAAATGATTTTCTCCGCAATCGATAAAAGCAAATTCACCTGGCTTTACTTTGGAAGCTGATTTAGGTGCTTTTAGGGTCAAAACGAATTGTTGATCCGTGTATTCTTTTTGAGATATGACGGTTGCTGTTTCTTCAAAGACAGTTGTGATATCTTCACTCATTTTGATGAATGTCTATTTTGCATCAAGGATAATAAAGCCATTCTCATTGCAATACCATTCGTGACTTGTTCATTAATTACAGAATGGGGTCCATCCGCTACTTCATTCGCAATTTCTACTCCTCGATTCATTGGACCAGGATGCATGACAATTACATTTTTATTGCACTCCGCTATTTTTTCATTGGTTAAACCATAAGCTTTAAAGTAATCCTCAGATTCAATATCAACATTCGTCTCTTTAATTCTTTCTTTTTGTACCCGAAGAGCTATAACAGCATCCGCTTTATGCAGTCCGATCGAAAGATTATTCGTATAGTCAACACCTAAGTAATGTTTCATATTGGGCCTAAATTGATCGGGAGCAATCAATGTTATTTGACCAGTGTTCATAATCGATAGACCTTCCACTAAAGATCTCGCAACTCTTGAATGCTTGATATCTCCCACTATGGCGACTTTTATATTTTTAAAATTGTCCGTATGTCTTTGGATAGTTAAAAGGTCTAGTAAGCCTTGAGTAGGATGTGAAATAGATGATTCTCCTGCATTGATTAAGTGCGAATTTTCTCCAATATTATTTTTTAGAGTCTCTAGAAACCCCTTTTTTTTATGTCGAATTACAAAATAACTCACACCCATTGCTTCAAGTGTCTTGATAGTGTCAATGATCGTTTCACCTTTCGTTCTTGAAGAATGCTCTTCATCAATATTTAGAACATTACTCCCAAGTTTTATGGCAGCTATTTGAAAAGAGCTTCGAGTTCTTGTGCTGGGCTCAAAAAAAATATTAGCCAGGTCAACTCCTTGAAGAATTTGTTCTGAAGATGAGGCATTATTTTTCTTGGATAGGAAGTATTCAGCTAACTCAAGAAGGTCACAAATCATCTCCTTTTCAAGATCTTTTAAATAAAGCAGATGTTTCAACACTCCTGTTCCTTATAGAATTTA
>JABHDX010000043.1 GCA_018672815.1 Gammaproteobacteria bacterium
AATCAAGAAAAATTAGAGTGGATAAATCAAGCCTATATTAAGTCCACTGATATTAATAATCTGGTTAAAAATCTTAAATGGCATCTCAATAATTTAAATATAAATCTGGACAATGGCCCTAACATTAATGATTTAGCTGATTCACTGAGAGAAAGGTCAGGCTCACTTGTTGATATGGCTAATAGCTGCGCTATGTTTTATTGTGATTTTGATACGTTTGATTCAGTTCAGGCAAATAAAGCTTTCAACACCAAGTCAAAGTCAATTCTAGAGGATCTAGTTTCCAATCTCAATTCAGTTGATAGTTGGACTGCTGATAACATTCATTCAGTCATAAAGAGTATTTGTGACGAACGTGAAGTAGGATTCGGTAAGGTTGGTCAGCCTTTTAGGTTGGCTCTAAGTGGTGATGGTAGGTCTGGGAGTATTGATATAAGTGCTCAATTTGTTGGTAAAAAAAGAACCTTGGCTAGACTAAAAAAAGCTATTGATTGGATTGAAAATCATAGTTAGAAAATACTATTTCACATTAAAGACTATATGCTTTCAAACTTTTTTCAAATCTTTCTATTAGTCTCCCCTGTTTTTCTTCTAATTATTCTAGGTAATATTCTTAGAAGAATTAAAGTGCCTGACCTTTCTTTTTGGGAGGTTAATGACAAGTTGTGCTATTGGGTTTTAATTCCTGCTTTATTATTCCATTTCATCTCCCAGGTCAATCTCTCCTCTGAAATGTTATATATTTATGCAGCAATTGTTTTTGCTGGATTTTTTATCACTTTCAGTTCTGCTATTGCTTTAGGAAAATTACTGGGTTACTCCCCTGAGGTTTGGACTTCAATTCTCCAAGGATCCATGAGACAGAATGCTTTTATTGCTCTTGCCATAGCTGGAAGTTTTTTTGGTGCTGAAGGTTTAAAGATAGCATCACTTTTTATGTTTATTTATGTTCCGAGTATAAACATTATTATCATAACTATTATGGTCATGAGTCTTAATCAAACTGCTCAGAAGGACTCAAAAAAAGTACTAGTAAACGTATTTGTAGAAATATTCAAAAACCCCTTCATTTTGGCAATGATTGCAGGCCTGTTGGTTTCATTATCTAGTTTAGAAAACATGAGTGTTATTATCGATACTACTGAATTGCTAGGCTCTGCAGCTCTTCCAATAATGCTTTTAACAATTGGTGCAAAGATAAAAGTGAGGGACTTAACAATTAAAATAACTCCAATCATAATCTCAAATACCCTTAAATTAATAATCCTTCCTTTAATTGTCTATTTTTTAGCTAGTTATTATGGCTTGAGTCAAACTGAGATAGTAGTTGCAGTTATCTTTGCTTCTGTGCCAACTGCAACGATGTCTTACACTCTAGCTAAGCAATTTGGAGCGGATGATCAATTAATGCGCGGCATTTTGACGACTCAAGTTGCCTTATCATTTATAACAATACCAACAATACTTGCATTCATAACTTAGAAATTTCTATGATTAATCTTTTTTTAAATAAACAGAAATCCACAAAAGAAGTGATATAATTGGAGCTTAGATTATTTCAAATCTATTTATACATTCCACTTTTTAGTACATGAACGACAAAATTATCGTAGTTAGTGACGCCTCTTTTGAGAAAGACGTTGTAAATTCATCTCAACCTGTATTGGTAGACTTTTGGGCTGAGTGGTGTGGGCCTTGTAAGGCTCTTGCACCTATCCTAGATGAAATTGCAGACGAATACGAAGGCAAAATTACAATTGCTAAAGTCAACGTTGATGAAAACGTTCAATTGCCACCAAAATATGGCATAAGAGGAATTCCTACCATGCTTTTATTTAAAGATGGAGCGGTGCAGGCTACAAAGGTTGGCGCTCTATCAAAGGCGAATCTAAACGCATTTTTGGATTCAAATATTTAACTATTAACCAATTTTTTTTACATACATAATATAAAACTATTACAAACCGCTCTTAAAAATAAACATTTGTATTTAATGTTTTCTTAATTTGGCACTATGCCACCTCTCAAAAATACTAATAAATCTATATGAAACTATCAGAACTTAAAATTAAATCGCCTGCCGAACTTCTTGAACTTGCTCAATCTCTCGGTATCGAAAATATTTCTAGAGCAAAGAAACAAACCCTCATCTTCGCGATTCTTAAACATAAAGCTGATAACGAAGAAGAGGTCTTAGGTGATGGTGTTTTAGACATTCTCCAAGAGGGATACGGTTTTTTAAGGTCTTCTAACGATTCTTACGTATCTGGTCCAGATGATATTTATGTCTCACCCAATCAAATTAGACGTTTTAATCTTTCAACGGGCGATGTCGTTACAGGAAAGATTAGAGCGCCAAAAAAAGGTGAAAAATATTTTGCACTTGTAAAAGTATCTGAAGTGAATGAGGATTCACCTGAGAACATAAGAAACCGAATTCCATTCTCATCATTAACGCCACTTCATCCGAATCAAAGGCTCGGTCTTGAACTTGGTAATGGTGGCACAGAAGATATTACTGCAAGAGTCATTGATCTTGTTG
>JABHDX010000044.1 GCA_018672815.1 Gammaproteobacteria bacterium
AGATAATCCTATTAACCCTAATGAATATGCCATTAGACTGTATTGAGTCATAATTAAATCAAATGTATTAAAATTACCACCAAGAAAAATTGTAGTTACCAAAGGCCCTGACAAAACCAATAATCCTATGGATGCAGGAATTGAAAATAGGAAAACTAATTTGATACCCCATCGGACTGTTGATTTAAATTGTTTAACATTTTTTAATGCATTCTTCCTGGATAAGCTTGGTAAAACTACTGTGGATAAGGCCACGCTGAATACTCCGATTGGAAACTCTAATAACCGATCAGAATAATATATCCAACTGATACTACCAGCCGCTAAAAAAGATGCTATTAGCGTATTAAAAAGTAGATTGATTTGTGATGCTGAACTTCCAATGATTGAGGGTATCATTAACTTAATAACCCGTCTGACACCTGAATCTTGCCATCCCCATTTAGGTTTAGGTAGTCGTTTTACTTTCATCAGAAAAGGAAAAAGAAACAGCAATTGCAGAAAACCTGCACAAAAGACAGCAACAGCTAAAACTAATCCTGGGTTATTAGTTTTTGGTGCAATAAAACCTGCAGCAAGAATCAAAATGATATTTAATATGACTGGATTGAATGCTGTCGCCCAAAAATGTTTTTTTGTATTTAAAATAGCACCAGCAAAAGCTGTTAATGAAATAAATAATAAGTATGGAAATGTAAACCTAAGCATACTGACTGAAAGATTATAACGATCTATTTGACCACTTTGATCATCAAAAAATCCAGGAGCGAATATCAAGATTAATATAGGCGCAAATAGACTTCCTAGAATACAAACACAGAATAATATCAAACAAAGAGTTCCTGATGTTCGATCAATAAAGTTTCGTATTTCTCCTACTTCCCTATTATTTTCATAATCTGAAAGAACAGGAATAAATGCTCTAGAAAATGCGCCTTCAGCAAAGAAACGCCTGAATGAGTTTGGGATTTTAAAAGCAACAAAAAATGCATCCATTATCGGAAAAGCGCCGAAAAGCCTAGCAAAAAATATATCTCTTATTAATCCCATTATTCTAGAAAGAAAGGTCATCAGACCAACAACTCCCGTAGAACGCAACATACTGTCTGTTTCTATTAAATCGGATTGACTACTGGATTTATTCATAATCTTTTATTTTAACTGAACTTCGTTGATAAAAAATCAATCATTCTTAATATAGAATTGTTATTGACAAAAGGCTATAAAATATAAAGAATACACGCCTTTCAAGTAAAGAATTAATAATAGGAAATAAAAAATGGCGAATACCAGTTCAGCAAAAAAAAGAGTCAGGCAAAGTGAGCATAATAGGGAAAGAAATATTGCTCTAAAAAATAGAATGAGAACATCAGTGAAAAAAGTTTTAAAAGCTGCGGATGATGGCAATCAGACTGAAGCTGCTGAAAACTATAAAGTAGCTCAACCTCTAATAGACTCCCTTGCAAGAAAAGGAATTATTCATAAAAATAAAGCTGCCAATCAAAAAAAGAAACTCAGTAAAAGAATCAAAGCTTTAGCCTAATCATTCTTATCTGTTTCATCTTCTTCACTTAATTGATCCAATCTTCTCATAATGTTCTGAGATAGCATCTCTGTTCCTTCTTTCGTTACTGCGCTGATTCCATAGAAGGGCTCAACCCAATCTAAACCTGAAATTATTTTTTTAATTTTAGACTCTTCATTTTGTAATAAATCTAATTTATTAAAAATAAGCCATCTTTCTTTATTAAATAGTTTTTTATCAAATGCTAGTAATTCTGCTTCAATAGATCTTATGTTCTCTATTATCTTTTCCTCTTCAGTAAATTCTGCCAGATCAACAATATGCAAAAGTATTCTAGTTCTTCTTAGATGTTTTAAAAAAGCGATGCCTAAACCAATACCATCAGATGCACCCTCTATAATCCCTGGAATATCTGCAACAACAAAACTTTTTTCATAATCAATTCTCACCATTCCTAAATTGGGATGGAGTGTTGTAAATGGATAATCGGCTACCTTGGGTTTAGCGGCCGAGATGGATCGAATAAATGTTGACTTGCCTGCATTTGGATAGCCCAATAAACCAACGTCTGCAAGTAAACTCAATTCAAGATATAAAGTACGATACTCTCCCAGTGTACCTGGTGATGATTGTCTAGGAGCTCTATTTCTG
>JABHDX010000045.1 GCA_018672815.1 Gammaproteobacteria bacterium
CCATCCCTGTAAAGCTTCTTAAAAAAAGTAAAACTATCAAGGCTGCAAAGACTGCACCCACTATTAAGTTTTGTCCTAAACCATTAATTAATGAGTAAATATACTCACTGTCATCTTTTGCAATATCAATAGTGATACCCTCTGGAAGAGTAGGGTTGATAACTGTTTCAATTCTTTCTTTTACTCTTTCAACAATTTGTACAGTATTTTCACCTCTAATTTTTGTCACACCAATTCCAATAGCAGGTTTTCCATTGAATCGTGCCATTTTTCTAAAATCTGATACATCATCAGTAATTTCAGCAATATCATTCAACCGTATGGATCTATTTTGATCATAACCGATAATAATTTTTCCAACTTCTTTGGGGCTATGAGATTCTAGATCAAGCTTGAGAAGGTCTTCTTTCTTTTTATCGATGAGAAATCCACCTGATAGCTTGATATGTTCATTTTTAAAAGCAAAAACAATATCTTGTACAGTAATTCCAAAAGCACTCATTCGATCAAAATTTAAATTTACTCTGATAGTTCTTTCCTGCTCACCACCAATACTTATACTTGCCACTCCATCAATTGTTTCCAGTCTTTTTTTAATAATATTTTTTGCATAAACACTTAATTCTTGAAGCGTTCTATCGCCTGTTAGAGAGAGCCATATGATTGGAATTTCACCACTTTCAATCTTAGTAATAATAGGTGGTTTCGCATCTTCAGGAAGTTTATAGAGGATTTGATTGACCTTCGATTGAACATCATTGAAGGCTATTTCTAGATCTTTTTCTAAGAAAAACTGAGCAAAAACATTAGATACTCCTGGAGCCGATCTTGATCTTACATCTTCAATGCCAGGAATACTATTGACTGCTCCTTCAACAATATTAGTCACACTAGAATCAACAACATCAGGATTGGCTCCTGGTAGCAAAGTAGTCACTGAGATAAGAGATAGATCAATATCAGGTGTTCTATCTATTGATATTCTATTTACGGAGATGATACCAAATAGAACAATCAGTAGATTTAGCATTGCTGCAAATACATAACGTTTAACAGATATTTCTGCAATACTCATTTAATCGTTATTAATATTGATTACACTACCATTTGTTAAAAAACCTGCACCATCAAGGGCAACAATATCTCCCTTTCTCAAGCCCGATGTGATTTGAATGAGGCCATTTTTCTCAAGGCCTGTATTTACAGATCGTTCGAGCACTGTGTTTTCATTAAGAAGATAGACAACATTGCCATTGGAGCGCCTCACTACCGATAGTTGAGGTAACACTAGAGCATTTTTTACAGTGGATAAAATAATGGTTGCCTGTGTGCTAGCTCCAGGAACCCAAGATCCAGGATTTTCAAAATCTACGATAGCAGTTATAGAGCGACTATTTGCATTAATATCTGGTTTAATATCTTTGATTGTAGTTTCAATTAATTGATCTATCGATGTTGGTGTAGTGAGATATACGCTTAATCCTTTTTTTAACTTCAAATTCTGATATTCAGGGAAAGATAATGCAACTCTAAGGTTCTCGGTATCAACCAACTCAAAAACTATTACACCGGTTTGAACAAAGTCACCAACATCAATATTTTTAGCAGAAACCTTCGATTTAATGGGTGCTTTAATTTCAGTCTCTTCTATTAATCTTTTGCTATTATTAAGTTGTGCTTCAGCCGCATTGATTTGCTCTTTTAATGCATTATATTCAGCGCGAGTGCGATCAATCATTTCTTCAGATACAAGACTATCTTTGAATAATTGTTCAGCTCTTTTTAAATCGAGTTCTTGGTTGATCAATAAAGCTGATAATCTGGCCATTTCTGCCTTAGACTGTGCAAATTGTAGTGTATATTTTTCAGGATCAATTTTTGCTAAAACTTGACCTTTATCCACTTCATCACCAATATCAGCAAGGATTTCAATGACTCTTCCAGAGACTTCCGCCGCTAGACTTGGTGATGCACGACTATAGATCATACCCATGACACTTTCTTCTTCTGTTAGGTCTATTGAGCTCACAGCAGTTGTGCTGATTGTTATCTGAGCAAGGAGACTTTGTGAACTAGAGAACACTACTATGAAAAAGAAAATTAACTTAAATTTTTGTCCCATAAAGATCTCAGCTTTTTATTAAACCATTGATCAGATTCTCAGTTACTTGATGTGAAAGATTATTATTATTTTCAGGTCTCAAGTCACCTAGTATCTCGTTAATGGTGTCTTCAAACACAAGGTAAATAAAAGTAGGAGAGAGAAGTTGTATAGCTAATATCTTGCTATCACAAGAACTTGTAATTTCTTTATTATGCTTTGCTTGATCAATGAGATTAACAACAAGATTAACGTTTTTTTTAAGAAAAAAAGTTTGCTTGCTTCCTTTCTTTTTTTTCTTATCAACAAGATCAGAAAATTCTTTTAGAAGAAGTTTAGTTTTTTGAGGATCACTTTTTAATATTTTTAGATGTTCTTTTATAAAGTATCTGATCTTATCAAGATAAGTGCCTTCGATATTTTCCGTTTTTTTTAATAGTTCTTCTGTTCTTTGATGACATTTAAATAGTAATTGATTGTATAAATCTTCTTTTGACTTGAAATGATGATATAGGTTGCCCTTGCTCATTCGTGATTTCTGAGCAATTTGATCCATAGAAACAGAATTAAAACTTCTTTCTGAAAAGAGTTTTTCTGCTGTTTTAAATATAGTATCTATGCCATTCAAAAATTGAGCCTCTCTACAGCATCAGTTAATTGCAAAAATTAATCAATAATTTTTCGTTGTGAAGTATAACCTTTCTTATCCGATACAGAATGTCTAATATTCTTAAAAGTTATACATTTTCCTGCTTTTGCATTCACTGTAAAAGCAATAGCATTTTGATGTTTATCTGCATAATTCTTGCAAGCATCTATGCTTCTCAACTTTTTAATAGCATAGATATGCCCACTGATTGAGACTTCGTTCTCAATTGGAGACCAATTTGCACCATAACTCATTGCAGGCACCATTAATACTAAAGATAAAACAAATTTGATTATATTATTTATGAACATTATTTCCTCCTAAAATTTATATATAATAACCGACTGGTTGGTCAGTATATACATAAATAAAAAGGTTTCAATATTTTTTATTTAGTTCTTTTAATTCAGCAATAAAATTAGTTTCTCCACTCTCTATTTGAGTCAATTTTACAGGTATATAGTCTAAATCTTCTGCTAACCAAAGCATATTTTCTTTATCAGAACCCATTTTACTATGCCTGACTTTTACACAATTGAATTTTCCAAATGGGACTGTAATTATTTCAATTCCTGAAAAAAGTTCTACTTCTATATTTTCAATCTTATCTTTATCTAAGATTTTTAAAGTCGTTAAGTTTTTATTTTCTTTTATGGAGTTAATAATATCTAACTGAAGAAGAACTCGATCAATCATTTTCTCTTCAAGTATTAAATCTATTTTTCTTTCTTTGTAATAACCATCAATTTTATTTACTTCCCAATTGAAGTTTGCCTCAGATTGGAAATCTTTTATGGAGTTATCCAGATTGTATTTAATCGGTTTTAGTTGATCATTTTCCTTTTTAAATACACTTTGCTCAGTTATTTTTCCATCAGCAAGAACTTTCCAGATACCTATTGCATTAGTGGAAATCTCGTAACTATAGGTATCATCTTTGTTGCTAATTAATATAGATCTTAGCTGACCTTTAGCTGGTCCTATATACGCATCATATAGTGCATTAAAATCTGGTGGTAGTGCCCAGATAGAATCCATATACGTTACTAATGATAGGAATGTGATAAGGATTAAATGCTTCATTATTAAATATTACATTAGTTTTGAAATTGTCTGAGTACGCCATTTTTCAGACATTTCAATCTGGTTGAAACAAAATATATGGTATCCAGCAAGATTGGTTTCATCAATATCTTTATACTCATAAATGTTTGTCACTAGTTTATCTGGGTTGTAGACACTAGATTTCATTAATTCTGTCGCAACTTGAGATTTTTTTCGCAAGAAACGTAAGGAGTCCCCGACACCTATTCTAAGAGAAGTTCTAAGAAGACGTCCTCGCTCAATGATACCAGGCAATCCGACCCAAACTGGAAGATCGACACCTTGTTGTTTAATCGAAACCAACCAGTCACCTAATATATTTGCATCAAAACACATTTGAGTAACAATGTAATCGGCTAAATTTTTTTTCTTTTCAAGTGCTTCCATTAAGATATTCTCATTAATATCTGGATGCCCCTCAGGATGTGCAGCAATTCCAATCTTTTTTATACTATGACCTGATTTCTTTAATGCTTTTAGAAGATCATAGGCATCATTAAACTCACCTATGGGTTCAAATCGGTCACCACCAGGAACAAAAATGCTCTCAATACCTAATTCATCTAGTTTTTTAACAATACCTTCAAGATGTTTTTTCCCACTTACGCATTTCGCTGCAATATGCGGAATAACCTTAAAACCTTGCATCATAAGTTTTTCACTCAGCTTCATAGTTGCATCTATACCTTTTGTCGGTGAGCATGTGACAGCCACATGCATATTTGGCTGAAGAGCACCGAGCTTCTCTTCAATACCTGAAACTGGAATAATTTCCATATAAGCCTTTTCCAGATCCTCTCGCATGCGTTTAGTGACAGCTTCTGAAGGTTTGTTCATGTTAATAGTTTTCTCATATCAAGCTGATTTTCTATTTCAACCTTTTTGTACTAATACTTAAGAGGGGATATCATGACAAAAAATAGTAATTTTTTAAGCAGAGCTTTGTTGACGCTCTGCCACCATAGCCACTGCAACAGCAGCTGCCTCAGCTGAATCTCTACAATATCGATCTGCACCAACGTATTCTCCAAATTCTTCATTCAATGGTGCGCCCCCAACAAGAACGATATAATCATCTCGTATTCCTTTATTTACCATTTCATCAATCACTACTTTCATATAGGGCATGGTTGTTGTGAGAAGAGCCGACATTCCTAAGATATCGGGTTTATGTTTTTCCATTGCAGAAAAATAATCTTCCACCGAACTATTAATACCAATATCAAACACCTCAAAACCTGCTCCTTCAAGCATCATGCCAACAAGATTTTTTCCAATATCATGAATATCGCCTTTAACCGTCCCTATAACCACTTTACCAACTGGTTTAGCGCCGGTCTCAGCTAATAAAGGTTGAAGGATAGCCATGCCGCCTTTCATAGCATTCGCTGCTAATAAAACCTCTGGGACAAAAAGAATTCCGTCTCGAAAATCAATGCCAACAATAGTCATTCCAGCCACAAGAGCCTCATTTAATACCTTTTCTGCAGACCAATCACGTGACAATAGTATATTAGTGCCTTCTTCTATTTCTTCCTTAAGGCCATCATATAAGTCATCATGCATTTGTTCCACAAGCTCTTCATCTGATAAATCAGCTAAAATAAGATCCTCTTCATTCTCTTCATACGAGTCGCTCATAACATAATCTCACTCAATTGTTGTTGGTAATCTAAAATACTTCTTCATGATTTGAATCAATAATCCCTATCTTCAAATTCAGATTTTCTCTTAGTTATAAATTCAAGTAAAGCTTCATCAATTGCAGGATCCAATGGGGGAGCTTCGTACTCTTTTAACATTTCTTTCCATTTTAGATTGGCGCGCATTGCACAGTCAAAACTTCCTTCTTCTTCCCATTGCTCAAAACTGTTGTTATCAGCAATTTCAGACCGATAAAAAGCAGATTCAAAATTAGCATGTGTATGTTCTGCACCTAAAAAGTGACCGCCTGGACCAATCTCCCTGAAGGCATCCATTGCTTGAGCATTTTCAGACAATTCAACACCTTCAAGCATCACAGCAAGCATACCCGCTTGATCTGCATCCATTATAAATTTCTCATACCCCATAGAAAGCCCGCCTTCAAGCCAGCCAGCTGTGTGCAGCATAAAATTGACTCCTGCTAAGGCTGAAGCTTGCAATGTATTAGCTGATTCATAAGCAGCTTGTGCATCAGGAATTTTTGATGCGCACAATCCACCACCACTTCGAAAGGGCACTCCTAATCGTCTTGCAAGTGCACCCACAATTGTCATTACATGACCAGGCTCTGGAGTGCCAAATGTGGGAGCTCCCGATTGCATAGAAACTGCGCTTGCAAATGTCCCAAATATAACCGGAGCCCCTGGTTTAACTAGTTGAATATAAGCCATGCCTGCGAGTGCTTCAGCAAGAATCTGTGTAACGGTACCTGCTATTGTAACTGGTGACATCGCTCCAGCCAGAATAAAGGGTGAAATCATTGTTGCCTGATTATGCTCAGCATACACAGTGGCAGAACCAAGCATTGTGTCATCAAACGTTAAAGGTGAATTAGCATTAATCAAGCTGGTTAAGACAGTATTTTCTTCGACAAAGGTTTCGCCAAAAACTAGCTTTGCCATTGTCACTGTGTCTTCAGCTCTTTCCGGGTGGGTTACCGATCCCATAAATGCTTTATCGCTGTATTTGATATGACTGTATATCATGTCAAAGTGACGTTTATTGACAGGGACATCAACTGGCTCACATATCGTTCCTCCCGAGTGATGAAGATTTGGACTCATGTATGCTAATTTTACGAAATTTCTAAAATCTTCAATTGTTGCGTATCGCCGACCTTCATCTAAATCTCTAACAAATGGTGATCCATAAGCTGGAACAAGAACTGTTCTTCGTCCCCCAATAATAACATTATTATTGGGATTCCTTGCGTGTTGAATATATTCTCTTGGAGCATTTGATTGAATGATTTTCCGACAAAATCCTGGAGGAAAATGAACACACTGACCATCAATATCAGCGCCAGCATTTTTAAATAAATCTAGAGCTTTTGGGAAATCACGGAATTCAACTCCAATTTCCTCAAGTAGGATATCGGCATTCTTTTCTATTAAAGCCAGTCCTTCCTCATTTAAAATTTCATAATACGGAATATTACGTTCAATATAGGGTCGATATTTTCTTGTGCCTTGCTCCCTGGCTGCTATTTTCTTTCTTCTTCCACCAGTTTGTCTTCTGCGTTTCCTTTCTGAC
Organism: Gammaproteobacteria bacterium; assembly: GCA_018672815.1. The sequence goes on from JABHDX010000045.1 coordinate 7,092, forward strand.
ATAAGTGTACCTTGTTCCTGTTAAGAACGAACTCTCTCATTATTAGGATCATAGAGAGATCCCTTGCCAACTATCTGAACCGTCATGGGATAAATACCATCACCGTCTTCATTAAAGTACTCCAGCGACAATGACTTCCCTGGTATAGCAATATTTTTGGGCAGGTAACCCATGATTACGTGTTTTTTGATTGATGGGCAGTACGACATGCTGGTGCTATAGGACCTACGGCCTTTACTATCTATCGGTACTTCACCTGTATCAGGATCGATGATTGGTGAGATGCCAACTGGATAGCGCGAACCAGTACCTGACATATCTAGGTTATCCAGCGTCATGGTGCATAGAATTGCACTAGGCTCTTCTTCTCGATGAGCAAGATGCGCTGCTTTACCATGGAAGTCCGCTTCTTTGACCTTAGGTCTTTCAACAGCAGATTCACAGGCATTGTATTCTGTTTCTAGATCTGCACCTTGAAGTCGAAAGCTCTTTTCAAGGCGTCGACTGTTAGCATAAGTTTCGATACCAACTGGCACAACTCCAACCTCAAGCAATGAGTCATAAAGTGCTAGACCTTCTTCACTGTCATTGTTCAAATAGATTTCCCAGCCGCTTTCACCGACGTAGGAAATGCGTGCTGCCCAGACATCGATCGTTTTTCCACCAGATAAATTGAGGGTCAGGTATTTTGCTGCAACAAAGGGGAAATTCTCAATGCTGATTTCATTAGGATCAATAAAATGACCCAGAGCATCTTTTGCCTGAGGTCCCCATAATCCTAAAGTTGAAATATCGTGGGTCCGAATATTGATGTCTGCTTCCAGTCCCAGATCATCCCTATAATTTCGCAAGGTCACCCAGTCTCGGTTGCCATCGGCACCACCGGTAACTACTCGATAACGATCTGTGCCTAAGCGGGAGATGGTTAAGTCTGCATGGACACCACCATCTTCGTCCAGGAAGTTAGTATAGATGATTCGTCCTTCAGAGCTTTTGCCACCAACTTTCGCTACAGAAAGATACTCCAACATGCGTTCTGCATCTGAGCCCTCGATATCCATAATTGCGAAATGCGATAGATTAATCATCCCAGCTGATTCACTCATGGCTAGATGTTCTGCGTTAGCGATCTCATAGGGTACATGGCGTCGATCCCATTCGTTTTCTCGAACCGGTACTTGTTGCAAATAATTGTCAAGTCTTTGCCGATTGTTCTCATAGGCTAAGGCACGTTCCCAGCCGGCAACTTCGTTATCAAAATAGCCCCCAAGTTCTTTTTCCCTTGAATAAAAGGGACTGACGAATAGTTCTCTTTGGCTAATATAGGGCTCTCTAGGGTGAACAGCAGGGGTATAGATCGTTTGTGCATTTTCAAAAGCTCGTGTTTTAACGAACTCTTTTTCTTTTTGTGCGGGATAAAATCTGGCAATGTCAAAAGAGTGCATGTCCACCTGAGTTTTGCCATTGACTATTTGTTCGGCACACAACCTTGCACATCCAGGACCATCCTTAACCCACACTGCTTCGCATAACCAAAAGCCTCTGACTTCAGGACTTTCACCGATTAAAGATCCAGAATCAGGAGTTACGGATAGCAGGCCATTGAATGAACTTCTTTCATCCCAACCTAATTCATTAAGTATAGGTGTCGTTTCTAACGCTTTTTCTAAAGGTTCAGCGATTTCTTCAAGATTCAGGTATCTCATTGAGTCAGAGCCCATCGTTTTCTCAGGATTACCAATGTCTTCTGGATCAACCAGTCGAGGTTTTTTATCCTCGTAAAATCCCCATTCAAGCATCCCCCCATGCAGTCTTCCTGTATCCCTGACGTAAGCTGAATTGCCTTGATCACGAAGTAGTGGATAGACGAGAAAATCCTCCGCGTCTTGTGCTTCTGGTAGTGGACCAAAAAATAATAAAGGGTGTTCCAATGGCATCAGTGGGACTGGAACTCCAGCCATCCCTCCCATTAACGGTCCCCAGATTCCTGATGCAATTACAACTTTGTCAGTTTTAATTATTCCTTTATTCGTTTTTACTCCAATAACACGTCCATTCTCAATTTCAAAGCCAACAGCTGGTGTATCAGCGTATGTGTTTAGCGTACCTTTTTCTTTGGCACTCTCTATGGCAAAGCGAACCACATCCTGTGAACGAGGTGTCACTAGACCAGCATCTGGATCCCACATTGCTCCGCGTATTGATTCTTCTTCTAATAAAGGAAATTTCTCTTTGGCTTCGGTGGCAGAAATCAGTCTGACATTAGTTCCAAAGGCTTTACCTGATGCAACCTTTCGCTTGAGTTCCTCCCAGCGTGCATCATCGTTTTTACGGCAGATTTCTAGGCCTCCTTTTTTTAAGAAGAAGTCATTGTCTTCATAAAACTTTCGGCTAAAATTAGTCGTCCAACAGCCTAGTTTGTCGTGAGTGGTGCTATAAACAAAGTCCGAAGCATGTGCTGTAGATGCTATATCTGAAGGAATGACGGTTGATTTTTCCAAGCCCACGATATTTTTTTGGCCAAGTTCTGTGAGCCAGTATGCGAGCATCGATCCGACGATGCCACCTACACCGACGATGACTACTTCCGCATTTGTAGGAAATTTAGTGGATTTCATGTTCATAATTATCCAATATCAGACCACTAAAATTTATTGGAATCAATCTTTTTTATTGGAATCAATCTTTAATTTTTCATATAAGTTTCTTGCAGCAACAAACGCAATCAACGCAAAAGGAAGACCAGTGACAATAACAGATGTCTGCAATGCGGATAACCCTCCACCCATCAAGAGAATAATAGCTATTATTCCAAGGGCTAGCGCCCAAACAACTCTAGTCATTATTGCAGGATCACTGTGCTGAGAATCATCTTGATTAGAGGAAGTCATCATAGCGGTTACTAGTGCACCCGAATCAGAAGAGGTCACAAAGAATGTAAGAATATTGATTAAAGAAAGACCCATTAAAAGAGTTGA
>JABHDX010000046.1 GCA_018672815.1 Gammaproteobacteria bacterium
AGGCCATAGAATCTATGATGAAGGCCAAGTTCTAGGTGAGCCCAAAGGTAATTATCTAAAACGACCTTACTAAAAAAAAGCCCCTGTTAAGGGGCTTTTTAATTTACTCAAACTATTAATTAGAATTGATAAGTAATCTCCAATCCTAATCTTCTTTGGGGTCCAGGATGTGCAAACACACCACCAAACTCAGGTGCAGGAATTACCTCTGCTAAGTAATCTTCGTCCGTTAGATTTTTAGCAAAAGCAACAATAGTCATATTATCACGCTCTACTCCTAATCTTAGATTAACTGTATCGTATCTTGTACGATCGGTTTTATCGTAAGCCATAGGTGCGCCGAATAATGTATTTCTACTATTTTTAGTCTGCATCAAATGAAACCACGTTGGGCCAACAACGGCATAATCAACTTGTGCAAAGAAATTCATACCATTAGACATTGGATAATCAAGAGATAGGCCTGAATTGAAAGTATAGTCAGAGTGGTATGGCACATTATTGCCTACACTATCTGTTCTAACACTATTCTTCAGAACCTCACTATCAATGGCTGCTGCTGAGGCATACACACTGATATTATCGTTTATAATTGCTGTCACTGCTATCTCGCCACCAGACAATTCTGATTCATCAATATTTTCAACGATTCTTATAAGGCCGAAAGGTCCTACTATGAATTCAAAAAATTGAAGGTCCTTAGCATTTGTTTTATAAACTGATAAGTCAAGACTAACTCTATTATCAGCTAGTAATGCTTTAAAACCTGCTTCGAGTGATCTGTTGACTTCTTTTTCATAAGAGTCTTCTAAATTAATTGGTGATAATGGATTAAGAGGATTGATAAAAGTATCAATAGTTTGTTTTGAACCAGAGTTGTTAAACCCTCCACTCTTAAACCCTTCTCCCCAACTCATATAAAATGAAGCATTATCGTCAAATGCCCAAGATAAACTGATCTTAGGTTGAAAATGTTCAAACGACCTTTCCTGATCAGGAATTGATGTTGCACTACAGAGACCAGTATTCAATGGTCCACCTGTGTATGGAAATCCATCACAATCAATGTAAGTTGAAGTTACATTGGTTGGCACTAAGTTATGAACTTTTCTTGTCTCTTTGTCATAACGACCAGCTAGAGAGAGTTCGATTGTATCGGTTAGATCAATATCAACGGATCCAAAAAAAGCATGAACATTATTTGAAAAATCATCCCAAACCATTTGCTCAGTTGGATTCAAACCACCTTTAGGATTGAACATTTCTTTAACAACACCATTACCAAGATCTGTTCCTTGGTTAACCCCTACCTCACGATTTACATTAAGAGCATATGCTCCCATGCTCCAACGAATCGCTTGATCACTTGGTGAGCTAATTCTTACTTCAAAACTTAAATCATCTTGATTCCTTCTTTGATACTGAGTTCCATCACATCGTGTTGGTGTATATGGTCCTAACAATAAACCATTAGGAACTGTTGGATCCGATGTTGCAATATATTGTGGTGAAGGCAAAGAAAAGCCTTGACCTGATGAAACAATTTCATCCAAAGAAGCTAAACAAGATGGGTCTGCAAAGAAAAACCCAAAAGCACCACTCGTTCCATCAGCTGTAAATTGATTATCTATATCGCTATAGAGTGTCCAAGCAGTCATATTGGCCCACCCCAAATCTTTCTCCATCTTCAAAGAAAACTCTAGAGATTCTTGATCATTTGTATGTGGGAAATTACTCACAAAATCAAATTTATGCGTATTAACATCTTCATACAGTGTTGGAATTCCCAAAAATGCTTCAAAGGCTGGCAACTGGAATACTGCATTAAAGACAATCGATGACGTATCAACTTCACCGTATCTAAGTTTTGCATCCATGGAAGTGTTCTCATCCATGTCCCAAGTCATTCTTGCGTATATATCTGTTGACTCATAGTTGTCTACACAATCATCACAATTAATCCAAGTATTTTCTCTAAAACCATCGGTTGAATTATGATTGGCAATAATACTTAAGTTGCGATTTTCCATAGGAATATCAGCACGAGCAGTGATGGCATAAGTAGCATCATCACCTACACTTGCTTTAATAGCACCGCCTCTTTCTTCGCCTGGTTTAGCAGTTGTGATAATGATTGCTCCAGCTGATGCATTTCGTCCATAAAGAGCACCTTGAGGCCCTTTTAACACCTCAATTTGTGATAAACCTAGGTATTCCCTATTGAGAGCCGCAGGATTGGTCATGACAATACCATCAAT
>JABHDX010000047.1 GCA_018672815.1 Gammaproteobacteria bacterium
CCTAAAGCTCACACTGTTATTATAACCAGTAATAAAGACTCCCTAAATACACCTAAAACCCTAATTAAACCCTTTATTTATAAGAATAGTGGGCTTCTGTAAGCCTTAGTTTATGGATATATATATGCGTATAATATATATTATGTAAAGTGTTTGTTATATCTATACTAGTTGTTATCTATTTCTATATCATATACTTATAGTATTTTTACAATGTATTTTATATTTTATATATTTTTAGTGTAAAAAATTAATTAAAATAAAGAAATGATAAAATAAAATAAATCTATAATTTTAGAATTTCACATTATTATTAAAGAATCATATTTACTAAGAAATTGATGGTGATAATATTATGAAAATTGACTTAAAATAACCTTAGAGTGATAAATATCCAAAAATATAGAATTAACAGCCACTTTATGACTAAAACAGCATTAATCGCTCTAATACTAGTATCCATCAATTCTTATAGTGAAGAAAAAACGACTCTTTTGGATGATTTAACTGGTAAACACACTTGTAATATCAATTTCAATGAAAAATTTGCTTTTTCTAGTAGTTACTCTGATGGATGGTTCAATGTCTATAAAACACATAATAATGTCTATTCTATCGTTGAACCCTATCAATATCAGGAAACAATATCACATCTTATTATCGGTCAAAATAAGGCCTTATTATTTGATACTGGAATTGGCTTAAATCTATAAAACCAATTATAAAGAAAATAACTAACCTCCCTATTATCGTAGTTAATTCACATACACACTTTGATCATGTTGGTGGAAACTGGGAGTTTTCTGATGTTCGTGCTATCGATACCTCCTACACAAAAGCTAATATGAATGGTTTTGAGCATAAAAGAATTGCACAAGACTTTACTGCTAATTCCTTTTGTATAGAACCTCCAAAAAATACTGATTTAACTAATATCTATACTAAAAAATGGAAGGCTTCTAGCTATATTAAAAACGGAGACATCATTGATCTTGGAAATCGGAAGATTGAGATACTTCATGTTCCAGGACATACACCTGATGCTTTAGCACTTTTAGATAAAGAACAAAGATTACTTTTCACCGGAGATACATATTATGATGCTGAATTATGGTTATATGTTCCTGAAACTAATCTTGAGGACTATCAAAATTCAATAGAAAGATTAGTGGAAATAGAAAGTGAAGTTGATTACATATTTGGTGCACATAGAACAGTAAGAGTTGATTCTGGAGTACTAATTAAAATTAAACAAGCACTACTTAAATTAAGATCTACTGAATATGTATTTGATAAAAATGATGATGGTAAGCAGTTATTCATAACTATTGATGGCATTGACTTTGTAACTGCACTTCCAGTCATAGAAGGTAAGCAGGGAGATACCTCAAAAGGAGGAAGTGGTTACGATACTTGGTAGTTACAAATGATTACAAGTTAATATTTCGTTTTACTGATTTTAATAATACTATAAACAGTGCTCTAATTTTTTTTGGATCATTTAAATATAAGGAAAAAGAATGGCAATAAAGATAAAACCTTACACGGAAGCATTAGGTGCTGAAATCCTGAATATTAATCTAGGCAGAAAGCTTTCTGATAAAAATGTCTCGCTGGTTAAAAATGCTTTAAATAAATACCATGTCTTGTTCTTTAGAGAGCAAGACATAAGTTCAAAACAATTCATTAGTTTTGGAAAAAACTTTGGTTCATTAGAGATCCATCCACTTATCCCTACCCTACCCGGTCATCCAGAGATAATAGAATTAAAAAGCTTAAAAACTGGTCCTTCACCAATGGCTAAGAATTCAGAAGTATGGCATTCAGATATGAGTTATACAAAAGTGCCTCCTTATGCAGGAATTCTGAAAGCTATGGATATCCCTGAAAGTGGAGGCAATACCATGTTCTTAAATGCTGCCCTCGCCTATGAAGCATTATCAGACAATATGAAAAAATTCTTATCCAAACTAAAAGCGGTTCATTCGATTGTAAAAACAATGAATAATGAAGAGCTATTGGATAGTAATTCACTAAAAAGATTTATCATGATGAATGAAAAACTCCCTCCAATTGAACACCCTATTATTCGCACTCATCCTGAGACTGGTAAAAAATTAATTTTCGTAAATGAAATATTCACTTCACATATTACAGGTTTAAACAGTAATGAAAGCGATGCAATTTTGCAGTTCCTATACAGGCATATACACAACCCTAATTTCCAGTGCAGGTTTATTTGGCAACAGAATTCAATTGCATTCTGGGATAATCAGATCACTCAGCACTATGCAGTTGCAGACTATAGCAGTCTTAGAACGATGCATAGATTGACTGTTGATGGAACACATAAACCTAGGTAAATATTATGAAATATAATCTATTAGGAAATTCAGACTTAAAAGTACCAATCATTACTCTAGGTGCACTCAATTTTGGTTCCTTCTGTGATGAAGAAACAAGTATAAATACTATTCGAGCTGCAATTGATAATGGAGCAAACTGTATTGATACAGCCCCAACCTATGGAGGAATGAGAGGTAATTCTGAAGAAATCACAGCAAAAGCAATCAAAAATGATCGTGATAAAATTATTATTGCTACCAAGTTTGGTACCGACCCATCCACTGGAAGATCTTCAATCCAAGGTGGAGGTACAAAAGAATATATAGTTAAAGCGGTTGAAGACAGCCTCAAGAGACTAGAGACGGATTATATAGATTTATATCAAATGCACTTCCCCGATAATGAAACACCTATAGATGAAACATTAGAAGCTTTAGATGAGTTAATTAAATCAGGTAAAATAAGGTATATAGGCTCTTCTAGCTTTGCCTCATGGCAAATCTCTGAAGCAGGATGGACAGCTTTAACCCAAGAATTCAAACAGTTTATCTCCATGCAAAATCGTTACAGTATTCTAAATAGAGATATGGAGGAAGAGATAGTGCCTGTTTGTGCAAAACACAATGTCAGTATCCTGCCTTTTTTTCCATTGGAAAGTGGCCTACTTACAGGAAAATTTAAAAGAAATGAGGAACCACCTAAAGGCACAAGGTTAGCTTTATGGAGAGGTGCTTTTGTAAGCGATAGTAAATTTGATGTTATTGAAAAACTTGAGGTTTTTGGAAAAACGATAAATCGAAATATTTTAGAACTTTCTTTGGCATGGGTTGCACAACAAAAACAAGTCGGTTCAGTTTTAGTAGGTGCTACTAGTCCTGAGCAAATAAAACAGAACATCGATGCGATTTCATGGGAAATGACAGAGAGTGAACTGGAAGAAGTTAATACAATTGTTTTAGGTAATTAGATGCCAAATCAAATTGGCCAAATTATAGGTATTGCTAAAAGACAAGCTAAAAGAGCAAAAATGGAAACCCTAAGTCATACTCATGTTAGTTGTGAATATGGTTTAGAAGGTGATTTTAGAGGAAAGCCAGGTCCAAGACAATTCAGTATATTAACCGAGGAAGGATGGCAATTAGCTTGTGAAGAATTATCGCAAGACATTCATTGGACTGTCAGAAGAGCAAACTTATTTATCAAAGGTTTGGATTTAAAACAGAGTGTTGGTAATCGTCTAATAATTGGAGATCTTATTCTAGAGATTACAGATGAGCTTGATCCTTGCAGTAGAATGGAAGAACAAGTTATTGGTCTTAGGAAAGCATTAATTGAAGATTGGAGAGGCGGAGTGCTGTGCCGTGTAATTAATGGAGGAGCGATAAAAATTGATGATAGAATTACTTTAGAGTAGAGACTTATTTTTCTTAAAAAAGATTTAGACCATAAAAAATAATACGATCAAACCGTCAATAAAGAGTAAATCTCTCTCTGAGATTTTAGGCATTAATACAAAAAATATTCCAATTACAAATATCTTTGATAATACCTTTAATGCAAAAACTAACGGTCTATTCATTGCTCGAAAAGGGATCCAGAATCATGGACTAGATTTTCTTAGCAAACTCAATGAAGATAATGTATCAGCTATTATTTTTGATGAGAGAGATAAAGAAAGACTAAACAATATACCCAAGGATGTCTTCGTTCTACCGATTAAAGACTTAGAAAGAAAGATTAGAAACATCACTAATAATTTTTTTAATTATGATGACAGTCATCTCAAAATATCAGCCATTACAGGCACTAATGGAAAAACTACAACCTGTCATTTAGTTCATAAAGCCATTACATTAATGAATAAAGAGTCAGCCCTTATAGGAACATTGGGTTATGGGAAAGAAGAACCTTATAAAAATACTTCTCTTACAACCCCTAATTGCATAGAGTTGCATCAAATTATTAACGATTTAATTGAACAAAATATTGAATACATTGCTCTTGAGGCCTCCTCACATGGTCTATCGCAGAATCGGCTATCTGGAATTAATATATCAACAGCCGCATTCACTAATCTAACTCATGATCATCTGGATTATCACAAAGACCTTAAAGAATATGAAAACTCAAAACTTATGCTATTTAATGATATTGATATTAAGAAAGCTGTAATTAATATTGATAACCCTTTTGGAAAAAGGATTTCTGAAAACATCCCTAAATCTATTGATAAGTTGGATGTGTCACTAGAAGGCTCGACAAAATCAAAACCTGTAATCAATGGAACTATTAAGCAACATGATAGCAACGGTTTGATCATTGATGTAGAAAGTGATTTTGGAAAAGGCCAGATAAAAAGCCCGTTAACTGGTAGGTTTAATGCTCAAAATCTTCTTTTATCATTAGGCATACTCTTAAGTGAAGGCTTCCAACTAGATAATATTATAAATGCATTTCAATTCATCACCCTACCCCCTGGAAGAATGCAATCAATTAATGGTTTTGGGGAACAAAAGATAATCATTGATTATGCTCATACGCCAGATGGGCTTGAACATAGCCTCAGAACAATAAAAGAAATCTACCATGGAAAAGTATGCGTTGTTTTTGGATGTGGTGGTGATAGAGATAATAAAAAAAGACCATTAATGGGCTCTATGGCAGAAAAATATGCTGATGAAATTATTATCACAGACGATAATCCAAGAACAGAATCATCAAAAAATATAATAAATGATATTTTAAATGGGATTCATGATAAAAAAAGAACTCAAACAATCTCAGACAGACATGAGGCAATTCTTTATGCTTTAAAAGCTTCTAGTTACAATGATATTGTTTTAATAAGTGGTAAAGGTCATGAGGAAAAACAAATCTATAGGACAAAAGAATATGATTTCTCTGATCAACGATGCGTAGAAGAAATATTAAAAATTAAGTAATTGAATGGCTTGATAAGGATTCTCAATAAAAAATATAAATCACATAATTAATTCTCTTGAGACACAGAGAATCTTAGTCATTGGATTAGCAGAAACTGGCTTATCCTATGCGAATTATTTTGCAAATAAAAAGGTCCCTTTAATCTTTAGTGATGACAATAAATGTCCAACAAAATTAAATCAAATTAAGAATCTATATCCTGATGCTAATTATTATCTGGCAGGCAATATATGCAAAGAAGACTATACTTTAATATTGATATCGCCTGGTATTTCTCCATCACATAAGTTAATCAAAAAGGCTGTAAAACAAGGTATACCGATACTTACAGATTTAGATATCTTTTGTGCATTCAATAATTCTAAAAAGATAATTGTCACTGGAACCAATGGCAAAACTACAGTGACTACTTTGATTGATAAGGTTCTTTCTGCCTCAGGAACTAATAGTATTATAGGGGGTAATGTATTCCCACCTATATTAGATTTAATAAATAAAAAAGCAGATATCTTTGTAATCGAAGCTTCTAGCTTTCAACTTCATTACTCAAATAATATTCATGCTGATATCTCAGTTATTCTAAATATTACTGAAGACCATTTAGATTGGCATTCGTCAATTGATCAGTATCAGAAAGCAAAA
>JABHDX010000003.1 GCA_018672815.1 Gammaproteobacteria bacterium
CTTTGTAATCGCTGTAGCAATCTCATTAACAATGCTTGGATGTTCTGCTACTCCAGCTGGGTTATTTAAATAAAGTTCTATTATCGCGATGGACTCTTGTCTGTCTGCTTCAAAACGAGCAAGGGTTGCTCGCACTAACTGTTCTGCCAGCATATTATTCTTCATTTAATACTCCTTCTTTTCGGCATATCCAGATTCTACTAGAAGTTCATTAACATTTTCATCTTTTAAGTGAATGATTCCAATATATCGTCCATATTTGCCTTTCTTATCTCTTAATGTTTGTATGATTACATCTTTGTCAAGTATTAAAGATCTCAAATAATCTCTACTTTTCAAGCCTTCTGGTCGCTGCTTTCCTCTTATTTCGGGAGCGTTGATACCATCAAGTCTAATCTTTATTTTGTTTGTAATCTGGAATCCCAGATCAATTATGGCAGTTACAGTATCTCCATCATAAACGGAAATGATTTTTGCTTTGTAAAAATATGGTTTCATAATAATATATGGCAGAGAGGAAGGGATTCGAACCCAGAATTCAGCCTTGCAAAGGCTACGTGATCCCGTTTCACCAGCCCCCCACATATTCTTTGATGGTGCCGGCACCATGAATTGAACACGGGGCCTTTCCATTACAAGTGGAATGCTCTACCATCTGAGCTATACCGGCAGTTCTATCCATAATACTTTATATTGTAAGTAGTTTTCAGGACTACTAATCTTTACTGGTGTTTTTCTAGTACTGGTCTTCCAAGATAACTTTTCAACTTCAATATTCATTGTTAGAATGAAGGGATCATTGGTATTAGGGTAATGAAAGTTATAGTGACCAATCTTCGAAGGGTAAACTGTTGTTCCTTTTTTAATATTCATTTATTCTTCTTCATCCGGGGTATTTATGTAGATAACCATGGTAAATAAACCGTTCCACCATAGAGGGATCATTCTTCTTAATAAGGTTGCATCCTTAGGAGAGTCGGCATATGCATGCAAAGTTAACCCATGGGATCCATTCACCACCTTGTATATGGCGAGATCTCCAAATTCTGTTATAGCTTTTATTAAAATTAGATCCTTTTGTTTGTCGGATAGTTTTTTAATTTTTGTCAATGTTCTTTTTTCTTCTAGTTTTTTTATGAAGTTTCTCAAATAATAGCTTTTTCCAAAGGGTACTTTCAACTTCATCTTCTGACATATTGAGAGAATACAAACCGGCTAGAATAAGACGAATCTCCCGATTTGATAGATAAACTGTTTTTAAGAAAGCAGGGATCTTTTTTTCTTTATGTTCAGACATATTATGTCCTCCTGTTATAGCTTATATAGTTTATCTTCTTTCTTACTTTCAGTAATCATTATACGAGATATATTATATTAGTCAAGTTCTTTTTTAAGATAAATAATAGAAGCTGAGGAATATCCATTAATATAAGTACTTAGCCCATACTCGGGTTCCTCAAGGACTAGAGACATATCCAAGGGAGGATTATTTTCAGGTCTCCATTTGAATTCTAAGACTCTTTCTTCCTCCCGCCAGTACCAATCAAACTCATCATTCTTAATACGATCAAAAGCGTTAATACATCCAAACTGATTGTTAGTAATAATAGGAAGAACACTATCATATAAAGAGTGTCCAGAGTATAGGTTTAAGTTTTCCCCACATACTTTAACTCTCTCATCAGCATTCTCAGGGTATTGTACTGAAAGAGAAAAGAAATCTGCTTCTATAATCTCGGATGTTATATCGTGACCATAGCAGTAGATTATAGTACCGGAGTCATTGGAATCGTTTGGTGATCCATCATCCCATAAACAGGACATTGGAAACATATACTCACCATAATCTATTTGAGGAGGCTCTTCCTCAGTGAGGGAGCAAGAAGATAATAAAAAGATTAATACTAGTAACCTATACACTCTATAATAACTATATTACTAATAATAATAAAACTTAAATAATATATTTTACTACTGCCTCGCAAAACATCTTAACTTCATCATCAGAAAAAGTATTTCGGCAGTAGTTAGCCATCACAGATACAAAACGAATATTTCCTTTTATATAGCCTTTATTATTATCAATTCTATCTAATGATGCTCTCGCTGTGGATCTATCTTTTCGTTTTGAAGAATTCTCTGGAAGGATCAGATCCCATCCGGTAAAAGGGCACCTACCTTCTTGGCTTTCCCATAACTCTTTGAGATAGGGTAAGTCAATATCGCTTTTACCTTTTTTCGGAGTTCTACCTTTTACTGATCTTAAAAAATATCTAAATTTAGAAAACTCATCTGCTTTTCGTTTATACCCAAGAAGCTGACTGTTGTCGCCAACATAGCATCCTAAACTTTGAATATTAGCCTTACCAGAACAAGCTCTAGAACAATAACTTGGGCGCCCGACCTTTTGGCTTCTATTATATTCTTTTTTGTTTCTATCAAAATGCGTCCCACATATGCGACAGATTAATGTAATTTTCGACATCTTCACCCTCCATAGTAAGTAGTCTATGAAAGGTGGAAACGCCTAATAATATGGTGGAGGCGGCGCGAATCGAACGCGCGTCCAAAATAACTCATTCTTCTAGTCATTCACAAGCTTATCTGATTTATTCCCAAATCAGCAAGGTAGCCACAAAAATCCCTTTTCCTATGTAGCCTTGGAAGCCCACCTGCTACAAACAGGGTATCCATTTTGATTTTTTATTTTCGCAGGAGATCTACCTGTTATCCAACATTGGGTTACAAGGCTGTCAGAGGCCCAGACGACTAAGCCGCTAGAGCGGCGTTGTCGTAATAATTGTTATTGGCAATTATAGTTTTTATAACAATTTTAAAGTCATTCGTTACCGTAGACTGCTTGCACTATCCGACCTCGTTACCCTGTCGAAACCTGTCGCCCCCCTTAAATATTTTTTTTCTTGACACATCAAAAGAAATAGTCTATTCTTTGTTGGTGCCGAACTTCCTCTTTATCTCTATCCAAGAACTAGCATTGATACTTAATATTCTTCTTATCTCAACATTGGTATCAGTAATACTAATAACAGCATTATACAATGCTTCCTTAGAAATATCAACTATACTAGACCAAAGATTAAACCCATATAACTTACCACCTGTAAGTCGCATAGAACATTCTAACTTTAATCCTATAATTTCTTCAAGAGTTAATGCAGACAACATTATTTCAAATGGTTCAGAGGACTTTCCCTCTTTACGAAGCGTATTGGATAGTGATTTGTTTCTGCTAAAACCCTTTTCAATATTAGGGTTTGTCATATTCTACTGTTCTAGAAGTTTATCAATAAGGCTTTCGAGATTAATGGGCATGCCCTCTTCTAACTCAAACTCTGGTACTTCTGTTTCAGGATCAGATTCATCAGCATCTTCGGATGGAACGGTAGCAGGATCATCAGGCACAGCATCAGCTGCAGCATCAGGGGGTTCAACAGTTACTTGCAGTTCACTTTCATACTTATCAAAATATAGAGCTATATTTTTAACGAGGTATTCTTCAAACATGGCCATATCAGTAGGATCATCAAGATCATCAAAGGTAGTTAATATATTTTTTTCAACATTTCCGAAATCTGTAAAGGCTTTGTTACGTCCAGTCTTATCCTCACCCTCTATCCCAAATTCTTCTTTTTCATCTACCTCTACCTCAACTGGTTCGTCATCACCGGTGGGATCTTTTGTTACATCAATAAAATCTGGATCGTCTTCCGGCTTATCGCCAATGTTAACTCCCACGAGTTCAGTTTTTAGGGCGTCCTCGGTTATCTCCACATCCTCAGTTATCTCTGTATCTTCCCCAGCATCTTTACGGGATTCTTCGGGAGCTAGGGATAGTCCAATAGCGTTTAAAATATGGTTACGATATGATAATCGCTGCTTGATATCTGTAGTTAGAGATTTAAATCCAGTTTCTATAACAGATAAAAGGTTGGAATTTCGCAAAAGATCTTCTAGTGCATTAATTCCGGTACTATCGTGCTTTGCTACTGAAGCAACAGCAGATTGACCTTCAAGCAAGCTTTGAATAACAGAACGAAGTTTCTTTTCTTCATTCAGTATTTTTGTTTCTTTCTTTTTCTTTATATGACGAATAGCTTTACGCACATTCTCACGGAGCATTAGCTCTTCTGCAAATTCTTTACGATCAATCATTATTTAGCCCACCGATATTCCTAATAAATAGTCCATCACTTCAGTAACCAACTCATCCTCGGCAATGAAGTTTTTTGGATGTCTGTTTTTCTTTTTGGGTCGCCTAGAACTACTGGTCGCGACAACCGACGCGCCCGGCGCGCCCACGAGCCCGACTCCGGTCGATATTTCGTCTAAACTTCCACGTAGAGTTATCATTATATTTTCAATTTCCGCGTCACTTAACTCATTAGGAATTCCGGCAATAAATGTTTTATCATCATTATCCCTAAGGGCCGCTC
>JABHDX010000048.1 GCA_018672815.1 Gammaproteobacteria bacterium
ACCCCACCATTGATAGTTCTGCTGATACTATTATTGGTGCTCTCAGAGATTCTATTGAATCTATATTTGATTTGGAGACAGTATTTAATACCTCAGATTTCAGTGAAGAGGAAATCACCAAATTTATTGAATCGATGACACAGAAACAATTAATGAAGGTTGTTGATTTTTTTGAAAATATCCCCAAGGTTAAATTGAAGGTAGAAGTTATTAATCCAAATACTAAAGTTAAAAGTGAGGTTGAATTGGAAGGATTGGACTCTTTTTTTTAATAGCTCTTTCCCATAACAATTTAGGTTCATATTTGAAAACTAATTTCGCCCTGATGCAACACCATAATTATAATTTATCAGACATCGAAAATATGATACCTTGGGAAAGAGATATTTATGTTTCGATGTTAACTAATTATATTAATACTGAAAACGAAAAACGGAAAAATCAAAGGTAAGAATATGGAAAATAACGATATAGATACAAATAAGACGAATCTCGATTCTATACTTGAAAAAGAAAAAGAAATCAATACCGAGTATGAGAAAAAGCTTAGTGCCTATGAGAACGCCATCCTTCTTGCCGAAGCTGAAGGGAGATCAACAAAAGAAATTACAGACTCTATAAAGGAATTAGGAGAGGCTAAAGAAAAAGAATTAAAATCTCACGCGAAAAGTAAGGAAATTTATACTAAGCGTGAAGCTATGAATAAAAAAGCTGCAGATCTCGAGAAGGAAATCGAAGATTCTATTGCAGAAAAGAAAGAATCAGAAATAAGAGAAAAAGAAGAAGGATGGGATAAAAAAAGACAAGAGGCTCAAGCTGCTTTACAAGACCCATCGGGTTGGATGAAAACATTCCTAATGAGAAAGGCGGCTGAAAAATTAGAATATATTACATCTGCTAAAAGAAGAAGAGAAGTTGCTGATGAAAAGGAGAAAAAAGCCGAAGCAGAAAAAAAACAGGTTGATGATTTAATCAAAAAGGAAAAATCTTTACATGATATTAGACAAGTTTCAAACTCATTTGATCAAATTTCTCCTGAATCGGATTTAACGCCACCCGATATAACACCCCCCGCTACTGTTAGTAATACTGTCGAGAATATAACACCGCCTGATACTGTTAGTAATACTGTCGAGAATATAACACAGGAAAACCCCACTTCTATACTCAAAGATATAGAATCAGTTCAATTACCTCGTATTGAGGATGCTATATATGGAGACCTAGCTCCTATACTTAAAGATATAAGAGATTTATCTGCAGCACAATTAAAGACAGATAAAAATCAATTTAAAGCAGACAATAGAATATCTGCAGCAGAAGAAGCTGCTGCGGCTGGTTCTGAAACTGGAACTGGTGGTGTACTTACTGGGGGTAAAGGTGGTAAGAATAAAGATGTGGTTGAGGATGGTGTTGGTGGGATCATGTCAACGATCCAAGATGTGATAACCGAAGGAGCTGGGGGTATGATATCCGAAAGAGCCATGGGTGGAAGTTCAGCCGGAAAACCAGATAAAAAACCGAAAACGAAAGCCGGTGGTCTAAAAGGGATACTTAAAAATATAATGGCAAAATTTGGTAAGGCTGGAAAATTCTTAATGAGTCTCGGCTCTAGGTTCTTGTTACCTTTAATCACTACTCCCGCGGGATGGGCAGTACTAGCTGGTCTTGCTGTCGGCGGATTAGTGTTCGCATATTGGGATGATATTGTCTCATTTGTAGGGAAAATGTTTGACGGAGTTAAGTCAATGTTTTCCAAAGTTGTATCCAAGATATCTGGTATGTTTTCTGCCGTAGGTAATGCTATTAAAGAAGTTATATCATTCTTCAACCCTATGAACCTATTACCAATGATAGCTAAAGCACTACTTCCAGCTGATATGTATGGGGCAGTATCTAGCTTCTTTGGTGGTGATAATGCAGAAGAGATTGAGTCTAAAGATAAGAAGGCTACACTAGAGAAAGAAACAGCTATTGGTGATAAGATGGAAGCTGAGCTTTCCTCTGCTAAATCAGATCAACTCAACCTTGGTAAATCTCTTAGTTCTAAAAACGTTATTGCTGCAGAGAAAGATGGTGAAGTTATTACCATTAAGGTTGGTCAGAAATTTGAAGGCAGTACATTAAGAAGTGCAAGTCACGCTAACTGGAAATTGAAACAAGCTGGTTATAAAGTGTTGAGTCCCGAAGAGACTAATGCTATTATGGATGAGAATGAAAAGGATATAAAATTAAAGCAGTTTGATCTCGATGTGCAAGTTGGGCGTGAAGTAAAACTGATCGATGATATAGCGGCACTAGATGAAAGTATTGCAACAGGTAAGAAAAAGAATGATAAACCCGGTAATGTAGTTGCAGATTTAGTTCGTGCTGGAACTGCGGAATATAATGTTTGGGGGGATTCTACAATAAAGAATTGGCCCGCATTACAAAAACTTGACTACGAAACACTAGAAAAGGTTTTAGCATTTGATGATTGGGGTGATAAAACTAAGAAGGGTATTCTTGGTATTATGAATTCTAAAAAACAATTAATTGGCGCAAACGATATAGAACCTCAAGATCCTAACCCAATTACAAGTACACAACAACCTAAAGACTTACCGCAATTAACTGCGAATAAAGATAATGTTCTCAG
>JABHDX010000004.1 GCA_018672815.1 Gammaproteobacteria bacterium
AACAAGAAAGTTCTTCAATAGATTCTGGAATAACAACTTTATCCGCACATCCACCTATGTAATTTGAAGCATCCTTCAAATATGGAGAAATTGAATGAGGATCCGTCTTATATATCATTTAAATTGCCTATCAATAATCAAATTAAAATGCATTAGGATTTTTTTTTAAAAAGGAAGTTAATCGTTCAACAGCTAACTTTCTAGCCATAGAAAATTTTTTATCTTCAAGAAACTGATTCACCCTTACATCAACTAGCAACTCAGTAAGAAATTTTTTTCTATTTGCTACTGATGAAATTATTTTTTTTGCCTCTGTTCTGAGTTGATCTTGTAAGTTTATTTGCATAAGAATCAAATCACTGACAGATATTTTTATTAAAGGTTCAAGAGTTTTTCTTAAAGACTTACCCATTAAGGGGCTTCTGCCACCTGTGGAAATACCAATTTGAACCGTGTCTTTAATATTGATAACTGATGGATGACTAAAATCACTTACTTGAGGGTCATCAGCTGCATAAACATAACATCCATATTTTTCTTTCCCAGCAATAAGAATTTTTCTATTCAATAAGGGATCATCTAAAGTAGCAAGAATCAAATCAAGTTGTTGATAGTTTTTCAAAAAATCAATATCATCAATTCTCTTCAAATCGAGTAAAATTTTCCCTTCTGTAGAGTAATTTTTTATCGATTTTTCAACTTTTTCAGCGATCACAAATATTTCGCATTGCTGAGAAAGAAGGGCTTCTACTTTTCGGCTAGATTCATTACCACCTCCAATAACGAGAACACGTTTACCTATTAAGTTAAGATCAACAATCATATGAATAAACCCATATTAAAATTCTAACATATTAAAAACATGTTTTAATCATTCATATAATACGTTTGTAGATATATCAATACTCATATAAAATTAAAATTTATGGATACATATATATTTTCACTTGGGGGCTAGATGAATCAATACAGTATTAGTAAAACCACAGTAATTGATGGGATTACTTTAACTTTAAGTAAGCCGGACTCGACTAAACCAGAATGGATTGGTCAAAGTGAAGTTTTGAAACAAGTCTTAGCATGCTGGATGGTTATATCAGACAAAGACCTCCCCTTATCTCCAAGAATCACTGGTATGCCGGGAATTGGAAAAACAACTTTAGGAATGGTTGCAGCTTTAGAAAGAAAACAACCGCTTTATATATACCAATGTACAAGTGATACACGCCCAGAAGATTTAATTGTGACTCCTGTTTTAGCTGAATCTGGGAAAATTTCTTACCATGCATCACCTTTAGTATCAGCAATGATTAGTGGAGGAATCTGTATATTAGATGAAGGTAATAGAATGAATGAAAAAAGTTGGGCCTCTCTAGCCCCTCTTCTTGATCACAGACGTTATGTCGAATCCATTATTGCTGGACTTCGAATACAGGCACATAAAGAATTTAGAGCTTGTATTACCATGAACAATGATGAATCCACATTCGAAATACCAGATTATATATTATCAAGACTTCAACCTACTCTAACTTTAAACATGCCAAAGGCTGAAGATGAAATGGCAATATTAAAATACCACCTTCCATTTGCCGAATCAGAATTACTTGAAATGACTGTAAATTTTTTGCAAAAATCTCACCAACTAGATCTTGAATTTTCTCCCAGAGACGGTTTACATATATTGCAATATGCGATGAAAAGATTAATTCAAGACAAAGATCATCCCATAGCAAAAGACACTATTTGGAAAGAATCAATCCAAAAAGTTCTTGGGGACGATGCATTAGATTTAGATGAAATGGCAGAGAAAAAAAATCGCGCCCTAGGACAAACACAACTACCGCAAGGACTAGGAGATTTTTTCTTCGATGAAGATAGCCCAATTCATCCAGATCGATAACATAATGGAAATCTTTTATCTCAGTGAAAAAATTCGATTTTTACCAGTAATCCATGGAAGCGCTAATTTTACTCATATTATAAGAGATCGCTTATTATCATCTTCAACAGACTGTATAGCTGTTAGTCTTCCCCCTGAATTTCAAACAACAGTAGAGGATGGAATTAATCGTCTACCACTAATTACTCTTTGCTCACAGAAAGAGTCATCAAGCTCGTTTAATTATGTTCCTATAGATCCTTGTCAGCCTGTTATTATGGGTCTTCGTATTGCTTCTCAAGAAGGAATCTCTAGGAGGTTTATAGATTATAGTTGCAACAATTATGAGCCAAGAAGAATAAACTTCCCTGATTCATACGCATTACGACATATGTCGTATGAAAAATTTTGCGCTACTCTTTTACTCACAATTAAACGACCAGAA
>JABHDX010000049.1 GCA_018672815.1 Gammaproteobacteria bacterium
ATAACCAATAGCGTTTTTTATCGTCTATTTCACTCATAGCCAATACGCCTTAAAATATAGTTAGAAAAATAATGACGCCTAACAATAACCTGTAAATAACAAAAGGTAACATGCCAATTTTCTCGACAAAACTAATGAACCATTTAATGGTTAGGTAAGCAATCACAAAAGAGAATCCTATGCCTAAAAAAAGATCAGAGTAGTCAAATATCATATTCTCTATTTGACTATACTCATAGATTCCCAGTATGTTGGCAGCAATAATTACTGGTATTGATAATAGAAAAGAAAATCGAGCTGCCTCCGTTCTAGAAAAACCTAAAAAAAGTGCTGCTGTTATTGTAATCCCAGACCTGGATGTTCCAGGAATTACGGCTAAAATTTGTGATAGACCAATTATCAAGCCTAAACTGACTGTCATTACTTTCTGTTCGAGTGCCAAATGAGCTTTCCTATCCGAGAAATACAGTAAAACACCAAAAAAAACAGTCGCAAGTGATATAACAAAAGGAGATCTTAGATTCTCCTCAATAAAACCGCTAAATAAACCTCCTATGATCACAATTGGTAGTGTCGCGATAGAGATAATCCCCAGTGGTGAATTAATTAGAGTTCTAAAATCTTTAAAATAAGAATAGTTAAACATCTGAAAAATATCATTCTTAAAATAGAAGACTACTGCCAACAGTGTTCCAAAATGTAGCGATATATCAAAAATTAAACCTTGATCATTCCATCCTAGAATTTCAGATAATAGAATTAAATGAGCAGAACTTGAAATAGGCAAAAATTCGGTTAACCCTTGAATGATTGCTAGTAGTATTATTTGTATGGTTTCCATATTTTTTTTACAGCATATGCCTAAGATCTTTTACTGCTTCTAAGTGGTCAATATTACATCCTTTGCTCAATAGCATACACTTAAAGCTTTCTCCCATAATATTGGGCAAAAATAATTGCTTAATTTGCTGATTCATTCTAATACGTTCTTTATCATTAGTCTCAGAATCAATGAGTGACAATACATCAGCACTCATTAAGAAATCAAATTGATGACAGTAGAGTTCCACTTGGTAACCTAGATTGAATGCAGAGTCAGCCAGTAGACTAAAATCAACAGAAGCAGATATATCTTGTAGGCCTGGATAAACATATGGGTCTAAATGAGCTTTATTCTGAAAATGACAAATCATATTCCCATTGTTTATTTCTGAAGAATAATAATCCTTTCTTGTATAACCATAATCTATAAACAAAGCGATACCAGACTTTAATCCTTTATTAATGCTTTCAAACCAATCTTCAAAATCAACTCGAATTTCAGAGACAGTACCTGGTGCAAATGATCTGCCAATATCTTTTTCTATATCCTGAATAGCCTCTTTTAATGCTGAGGAAGCTACTTTTTCTTTTTCTATCAGTTGATCATCTTCGTAAGCAATGCCAATTTGGACAATATTATTATCAATTATTTTAAATCGCTCAAATGGAAGAGCATCAATAACTTCATTAGCAATCAAAGCACCTTCTATGCCCTCTTCTGGTATCTCATCAAGCCATTTTATTTTAACTTTGGTTTCTGTTGGTAATTGAGACAGAGTTCTTTTTTGTCTCTTCCTAAGGTCCCCACTGATCTCTAGAATATAATAATGGTCCAACTCAAGATTCGAATTACTTAAATGATTAATAACATCCAATGCTAATTTACCACTACCAGCTCCTATTTCTAGAATGGATGGCTTTTTATATCTCCTAAGTGCTGGTAATAACTGATTGGCTATAGCTACTCCAAATAGATTGGAGATTTCTGGAGCTGTAGTAAAATCTCCTCCCGATCCTATTTTATGTGTACCTGCACTGTAATAACCAAGAGTAGGCTTGTATAAAACAAAGTTCATGAAGTCATGAAAACTTAACCACCCTTGGTGATTATTGACTTCACTTTTTAAATGCTCTTGAACCAAAATTGTATGCTTTAATGCTTCCTGATCTGGTCTTTTAAAATCTATTTTGCTCATATTCATCCTATTATTATCTAGAATTATTATCAGTGGGGTAAATTTTCAATTAAAATAAAAATATGAATAACAAATTACAAAAGTGGATTCTAATTACTGGCGCAGCTAAAAGAGTTGGCGCTAAAATGGCTGAAGTACTCCATAGCAATGGGTTCAATATAGTAATTCATTACAACTCATCGTCTGATGCAGCAAGTAAATTATGTTCAAAGTTAAATCAACATAGAACTGAATCATCAATTATAATTGGTGGTAACCTCACAGATGATAGCGCTATTGAGACTCTTATTCCGAGCGTTATTGAACAAACTGGTCGACTGGATGTATTAATTAATAATGCTTCAACTTTTTACCCTACCCCTATTGAAAAGATTACACTCGATGATTGGGATAACCTATTTGGAACTAATCTTAAGGCTCCCTTATTTTTATCAAAACATGCTGCCAAACACTTAAAAGATTCAGAAGGATCGATCATAAATATAGTAGACATTCATGCAAAAAAACCATTAAAAAACCATCCCGTCTATGGGCCTGCTAAATCAGGCTTAGCTATGCTCACAAAATCTTTAGCAAAGGATTTAGCGCCATCAATAAGAGTTAATGGAATAGCACCGGGCATGATACTTTGGCCAGAGAATGAGCCTTCAGAAATAATAAAAAATAATATTTTAGATCAAATACCCCTAAAAAGATCTGGCTCTCCAGAAGATATTGCAAATTGTGCATTATTTTTAATCAAAGAAGCTCCTTATATCACTGGCCAAATTATACCTATTGATGGTGGAAGAAGTATTGGCTGGTAATCAAGATAACTGAAAAGAGATTCTTTCAGTTTGTTGTTCTTTCTTATCAAATTGCTCCCATAAAGTTGAATATTGAGAACCAGAAATAGGATGGATTCCTTTTGGGTATATTTCAGCCAAGGGCTCAATTACAAAAGCATAGAGATCAATATCATCACGAGGAACTCTTATTAATTCATCAACTTGAGAACCATAAAGTATCATATCTATATCTAGAGTTCTGGAACTAAACTGACTGGTACCAACCTCCCTTCCGGTTTCCGCTTCAATCTTTCTAAGTTTCTTTATGATAATTTCTGGAGAAATTTCTGTCACAGTTTTGGCGACTAAATTAAGAAAATAATCACCCTTAAAACCGACTGCTTTTGTTCTATAAATTGATGAGTACTCTAATTGGATGAAAATTTTCTTCAATTGGTCTGCTGCAAACTGGATATTTTTTTCTGGATTAATATTACTGCCAATACTAAAGAAAACATCCACTGGCTTGTTAGTATGATTCATCGACTGGTTCGTTCTATAATTAATCCTACATTCTTTGAATCCCTTATTGCAAAGGGTTTTGAGACAGATAATCTGAGCCAAGATACATTAAACTCATGCAAAATGACTTGCGATAATTTTTCAGCAAGGGTCTCAATTAATTCAAATGTATTATTTTGCGTAAAATTCTTGATTCTTTTCGTAATTGCTTTGTAGTCTAATGCATCCTCTATCGAGTCTGTTTCAGATGCTTTTTTTATATCTGTTTGCATTTCTAAATCAATCAAAATGGTTTGTGGATTTCTTTTCTCCCACTCCCATATTCCTATGACGGTTTCCATCTTAAGTTCTGTTAATACTATTTTATCCATGACTGTTATAAATATTATCAATTGACCATCTAGGATTCACATTTATTTCATAACTCTTATTGCTAATTCCTTCTTTTAAGTTATATAACCCAGTCAATGCAATCATTGCAGCATTATCAGTGCAATATTCAATACTAGGATAGATGACATCTATATCCTTTTTAGAGAAAATATCCTTCATTTTTTCTCTGAGTTTTTTATTTGCACCTACTCCACCTGCTATGACAATGGAGTTAACTTTTGCATATTGAATCGCTCTTCGAGATTTTTCTATCAAAGTATCTACAATTGCATCCTCATAAGCACAGGCCAGATCTGCTTTGGCTTGCTGTGATAACAAATTCTTACTCTCAAGTTCTTGAACTTTATACAATAGAGAAGTCTTTAATCCACTAAAACTAAAATCAAGGTTATCTTTCTTATTGAGTAGAGGTCTTGGAAATTCATAGACGCCTTCCTTGCCTGATTGAGCTAATTTGGCAATCGCTGGACCCCCTGGATAATCTAAACCCAGTAGCTTAGCTGCCTTATCAAATGCCTCACCAGCAGCATCATCTAACGTCTGTCCAATTAATTGATAATCGCCTATTCGTTCCACCTTAATAAGCAATGTATGGCCTCCTGAGACTAACAAAGCAACAAAAGGCATTTCTGTTTGATCATGCTCTAATAAAGGTGCAAGTAAATGAGCTTCCATATGATGTATAGGTATAGAGGGTATCCCTAAAGAATAAGCTAAACCATTAGCAACAACTGATCCCACTAATAATGCTCCAGATAAACCAGGCCCTGCAGTGTATGCAATGGCATCAAGATCCCTAAGATCAAATTGATTCTCTTTGATTAAACTATCAATCAATGGCAGGAGTTTTTTAATATGATCCCTTGAAGCCAGTTCAGGAACTACCCCTCCATATTGTTTATGTAGATCAATCTGACTGAATATATTATGAGCTATTAATCCTTTTTCAGAATCATAAAGGGCAGTAGCAGTTTCATCACAACTGCTTTCTATACCTAATATCAAAATAGACTTCATTTTCTTTGCTTTTTTTACTCTTAGACTGTATATTTCACCGTCTATTGAA
>JABHDX010000050.1 GCA_018672815.1 Gammaproteobacteria bacterium
CATGGATTCAAATGTTAAGGCTATTAATGCAAATGTTAAAGCTGAAGAAGTTGCAATAGAGTTCCAGGATTTAGATCTAATTTCAGCTCCTGTAATTGATTCAAATAATAAGCTCCTTGGTCAAATAACCATTGATGATGTAGTTGATGTAATTCAAGATCAGGTTAATAGTGAAATATTTAATATGGCAGGGTTAGACGATGAAGATGATATGTTTGCTCCAATCTTAATCAGCTCAAAAAGAAGAGCAGTCTGGTTGGGTGCTAATTTAGTTGCAGCATTTATTGTGGCCACTGCTGTCAGTTTGTTTCAAGAAACATTAGACCAAATTGTAATTCTTGCTGTTCTTATGCCAATAGTTGCCAGTATGGGTGGAGTAGCTGGTAACCAAACGTTAATCCTTGTTATAAGAGGTATTGCAATGGGTAAAATACAAAAATCTAATGCGATAAAATTACTGAATAAAGAAGCTTTAGTTGCATTACTGAATGGATTTATATGGTCAATAGTTGTTTCTATAATTGCTGTTATATTTTTTAGAACTAAATGGGAAATAGGGATTATTGTAGGGATATCTATGTTAATTAACATAATAGCCTCGGCTATTGCTGGAGTCTCAATTCCATTCATTCTAAAAAGAATTGGCATTGATCCGGCTCTTGCTGGAGGTGTAATGATGACAACACTAACCG
The DNA here is from genome assembly GCA_018672815.1 of Gammaproteobacteria bacterium. The sequence continues at coordinate 693 of JABHDX010000050.1, forward strand.
ACGTGCTTGGGTTTATTACCTTTCTAGGGCTGGCAACTGTGTTTTTACCTTATATAATTTGATAAAAGCTTGGCTATATAAGCTTTAATATCTTGCTTTTAAGTGTAATCCCATCTTTGTAACCTAAATCAATTAATTCTTTAGTAAATAAAGATTCAAATAATAAAAAACTAGTTAAATCAAAGTTTTTAGCATTTAAAACTCCTAAACCCCTTAATATTAATCTCATGGTTAAGGGCATCTGGTGAAAACTATTCTTTGCTATCTCATTAATGCTCTTTGATGGTGAAATTACTAGATAATCAATCTTCTTCATTTTCTTTTTATTGGTTTTTACTACTGAATCATTATTATTTACAATTTGATTGATTCTATCTAGTCGCTCCAAATCAGAATAAAGAGCATCAGAAAATAATGCATCAAGCATGTAGCCACCGATTTCTGCTATGGAAGGATGAGCTATTTGCTCTTCTTCAGAATTCAAATTTTGATGATTTTCATTTGTTGTAATAATTAAAAGCTTATCTGCACCCATTCTAATTGCTGGTGATAATGGCGTTGCTTGTCTCATTGCACCATCACCATAATATTGATGATCTATTTTTTTTGCTGGAAAAATAAGCGGTAATGCAACACTTGCCATAAGATGTGAAATATTAATAACCATCGGCTTTCCTTCACGATGTGATTTTTTCCATGTTAAATTGGGGTGATTAGATTGAAAAAACGTTGAAGTACATTTTCTATTATAACTAGCACAAGTGACTGCAATGGCTTCTATATGATGCTCATCTAGATTCTTTTGGATTTGACTAAAATCAACTCTATCAATAAGCATTTTTTCTAATGGATTATTATTAAGAAGCGACTTTGGATTCTTGACTACAATCCCTGCAGTAATGAATGTTAATAGCCAATGAAGACTATTTAAGAATAACATTATAGGATTAGTTTTATAGATTGCATTAGAGCTGAAACCACCCCAAATATTAGTTAACTTTGATACTCCATTATGAAAAGAATCTGATTCAGCTGCTAATAATGCAATGTTGATAGCTCCAACTGAAGTGCCACTCAATATTGGAAATGGATTTTTACTGGAATCAGGCAAAATTTCACTTATGGCTTTTAGTACCCCAACCTGATAAGCACCTCTTGCTCCTCCTCCCGGCAAAACCAATCCTAATTTATTTTCGAATGTATTATTCATAATTAATAATTAAAAGGTGTAAACTATTCAATCTTTATTAACTTGTTTAGTTTATGTTTTTTTTAAGGTGAAACCAATGAATCAAAGAATAAAAGTCCTACTAACATTACCAATATTTTTACTGGCGTTTTCATTTATGGACCAATCAAAGGCCAATGAAGAAATCAATATAGGACAAATGGCTCCAAATTTTAATTTGCAGGATCAAAATGGAAAATGGCACACATTAAATGATTATAAAGGTCAGTGGGTCGTTTTATTCTTTTATCCTAAAGATGGTACACCTGGATGTACCACTGAAGCATGCAGCTTCAGGGATAATATTTTTGAATTTAAAGGATTGGATACACAACTCTTAGGTGTGAGTCTTGATGATGTTAGATCTCATAAAGAATTTAGTGAAAAATATAGCCTACCCTATCCTATCCTTGCAGATGTAACTAAAGAATGTGCTGAGAAATATGGCGTTATGGGAACTTTTATGATGATGTCTATAGCTAAAAGAGAATCTTTTATCATTGATCCAGAAGGTAAAATCGTTAAACATTATAAAAAGGTTAACCCTGATACTCATACTCAACAAGTCATTGATGAGTTAAAGAGCCTTCAAAGCTAGTCTGATACTGATGTAGCTTTTGAAGCAATCATATCACTGATTGTATCACTATCTATTCCAGCTTCTTTGAGAATTTCTAGGCTGTGCTCTCCTAGTTTAGGAGGGTGCTTTCTTATAGTGGCAGGTGTTTTTGAAAACCGTGCTGGAAAACTTGGCATCTTGAGTTTACCTTCAGTAGGATGATCTAATTCTTTCCAAAAATCTACAGCATCTAAATGAGGATCAGTAAACAGATCGTCCAATGAATTAACTTCAATTGCTGGTACTTTTGTCTCTGCTAGAATATCAAGCCATTCTTGAGTAGTTTTTGTTGCTAGAATTTTTCCTGTTTCAGAATAAGTGTCATCAATATTAGTTACTCTGGAAGAAAGATCCTTAAATCGATCATCATCAATTAAATCATGTCTGTCTGCCTTTTCACAAAATATTTTCCAATGATTATTCATATAAGGTAAAACAGAAATATACCCATCTTTAGTTTTATATGGTTTTCTATGATGAGACATTAATCTTGTATATCCTGCCTTAGCTAAAGGTGGCTCAAAAACCTCTCCCCAAAGATGTTCTGCCATTGTGAAATTGACCATGGTTTCAAACATAGGTACTTCAATTTCTTGCCCTTCGCCTGTTCTTTCTTTGTAAAAAAGTGCTGCTAAAATTGAATAAACAACAGTAATAGCTGTTGTTTTATCAGCAATTACTGTTGGCAAATATTTTGGTTCACCTAATACTAACTCATTTAGACTTGCAATACCGCTAGCTCCTTGTATTGAATCATCTAAAGCCCCTTTTTTTCCATAAGGTCCATGCTTACTATACCCATAAGTACCGCAATAAATAATACTTGGATTAAGTGCTTTTAAATCATCATACTCTAATCTCAGTTTAGTCATCACTTGGGGTCTATTGTTATGTAAGAAAATATCACAATCTTTAATGATTTCGAGTAAAGCATTTCTTGCTGATTCTTGCTTTAAGTCTAGAACTAAACTTCTTTTATTTCTATTATTAGATAAATAAAGGGCTGCCATACCTTTATTTCTATAAGCGCCTAACTGACGATTACTATCACCAAAGGGTGCCTCAACCTTGATAATTTCTGCACCCATATCTCCCATGATTTGGGCTGCCCACGGACCTAGAACTACACTGGTTAGTTCAAGTATCTTAACTCCTTCTAATGGTCCAGACATTGTTTCATTTACTTATGGAATTAAGTCTTTATCTATTTCTCATTTAATCATGATCATGGTCATGATAATGTGGATGCTCAAAGTCAGTAAAATGATTATGTCCATCAGGCGATCTTGTCCACTCATATAAAGAAGGCCTAAGTCTTCTCAACCTTGCAGAAGCTCTATCAGCATTTTCTTTAGGTGTTGTCCAAGGATTGTGATGAAAATAATTATGTAGGTGGGCATCGGTTCTACCTATAGCGATAATACCATTTTTACTCGCAAATGCACCATGATTGATATATGGAGGTCTCCAAAAATAACCGCCTGTAGGAAGATCGCCAAATTGCATCATCCAAGAAGTTCCCCAAATATGATAGGACTCCTCACAACAATCATGATAAGAAATATTATCTTGACTAAATCCTGGCGTCATACAATAAAGAAATGTATGTGCTTCTGTATCTGGATCATATTTTAATGGTTTCAACATACATCCAGATGCAACTGAAGGCACAATCCTATTTCCTGGCATCCAATTAATATCCTTCATTGAATCTATGATTGATAACCTATAACGCTCTGCCAATGGATGGTCTTCATCTGAGGGTATAAAACTTGGCTCGCCATAGTTATAAAACATAAGTACTACAGCGCCCTTCTTAACTCTCATTTCTGGCATACTCACTCCAGGAGGAATTAGGAAATAGTATCCATCTCCATAAGTAGTATCGCCATAAGTGACTGAACCAGAAATAACAAACATTTCTAGTTCTGCATAACTCATACCCGGAGGTAGATTATATCCACTTTCAAATTTAACTTTTAATGAGCATGCACCTGTTTCCGTATCCATGCTTAAAACTTTATAATGCATTCCTTTGGAAAATCCTGGTAAGGTCATTCTTTTGAAAGGTGCTGGCCTTTCATCATATGGTTCTATGTGTGGTCTGGGCATAATTCATTCTTCCTTTTTTTAATGTTTGAATCCTTTAAGGTCTTTAGATTGATGCGTTACTATATGTTTTCGTCTTGGTTTCTTAGGTAAGTTCTCTTTAGCAATAACATTTCTAAGATCACCATCAATATTAGTTCCACGAGTGGTAATTGTTTCTAGAAAATCAGCAATCCATTTTTCTCTTTTTGGAGCAATATCATCCATGTGCTGTAGAATCTTTTTAAAACGTGTTGTTTGTTGTTTCAACTCATTTTTGATCCAGCTTTTTACAGCTTTAGATTGAGTGTGTTTAATAGAGCCGAGAGGTTTTCCTGTATTTGTGGTCTTACCTTTAGAAGATCCGCCCATATTACTAGACATTTTTTTCCCCTTTAAATTAATAGAAGTATTAAGAACAGATAGATTATATGTTTTACTAAAAAAAACAAGAATCTAAAAGAGATTTTTTTCTAACTTTATATTTTCTTAAGAGTAAAAAGACTGTTTATTTTTAGAGCGCTCTCTTAGACTATCAGGAACTTTGAATCGATCTCCATATCTTTCATGATAATCATCACATCTAGCTACGAATGCTTCAATTCCTATAGTATCAATGTAAGAAAAGACACCACCTGACCATGGAGGAAAACCCCATCCGAAAATAGAACCTATGTCTCCATCATCTGGAGAAGTTAGGACATTTTCCTCAAGACATCTGTAAGCATCTAATGATTGAATTGTCATCAGTCTATTCTGAATTAACTGCAAACTAGGTTGTGAATCAGAAATAGGAAATGCTTCTGCAAGGCCAGACCATATTTTTTTAGGGCCATCTTCAGGGTACTCATAAAAACCTTTACGATATTTTTTACCTAATCTTCCAAGTTCATACATTTTTTCTGAAATATCCACTGCTGATTGCGGCTTATACTCATCCCCAACATCTTTAATAGTTTGAATATGGATCTTATGAGATAGTTCAATGCTAGTCTCATCTTGCACAGCTAAAGGACCAACTGGGTATCCTGCTTGCCTAGCACCATTCTCAATCAATGCAGGCATTACTCCTTCTCTTAACATTTCATTAGCTTCATTACAGGCCTGACTAAAAACTCTTGATGTAAAGAAACCTCGACTATCATTTATCACCATAGGTGTTTTTTTAATTTGTTGAATGTAATCGAGTGATTTAGCCAGAGCTTCATCTGAAGATTCTTCTCCCATGATAATTTCTACCAATGGCATCCTTTCTACAGGAGAAAAGAAATGCATACCAATAAAACTTTTTGGTCTGATTGAAGCTTTAGCTAGGCCTGTAATAGGAAGAGTAGATGTATTCGAAGCAAAAATAACCGAATCAGCTATTATTTTTTCTGTTTTTTCTGTCACATCAGCTTTAATGTCTCTATTCTCAAACACCGCCTCAATAATAAGATCGCAATCTTTAAGATCACTAAAGTCAGTAGTCACATGAATTCGATCTATTATTTCTTGTGCTTTTTCTGGAATCATTTTCTTTAAAGCGATACTTTTTTCTAAATATTTTTCAGTATATTGTTTTCCTTTTGTCGCGCTCTCAATAGTAGAGTCTAATAGAATTACATTGATGCCAGCTTGAGCACTCACTAATGCTATACCAGAGCCCATCATGCCTGCACCAAGCATCCCTAAATTTGTGACTTTGGGTTTTTCAATACCTTTCGGCCTTGCTCTTAATTTATCTGCTGACTGCTTGTTAATGAATAAACTTCTAATCATGTTTCCTGCAACTGGATCGCGAAGTAGCTTTACAAAATACTTAGATTCTATTCTCAAACCTGTATCTATTGGAACCTGACAACCTTCATAAACAGAAGATACAATTGATATGGGTGCAGGATAATTATGATTAGTGTTTTTAGCAACCATTGCATTAACAATTGAGAATATCTGAATAGTCGATGTTGTATTTGGATCAAAACCTCCTGGCACTTTAAATCCTTTTTTATCCCAAGGTTTGACTGGGTCCCCATTATCGATAATCCATTGCTTAGCTTTACTAATGAGTTCTTCTTTAGAAGTGAGTTCATCAACAATACCCATAGATTTGGCCACAGCTGGTTTAATATGTTTTCCCTGAATCATAAGATCCAACGCGTTTTGCACTCCTATCATTCTTGGAAGTCTTTGAGTACCACCACCACCTGGCAACAAACCTACTAGAACTTCGGGTAATCCTAAAACAGCATCTGGTCTGTCTACAGCTATACGATGATGACATGCCAAACAAATTTCCAAGCCACCGCCTAGAGCAGTACCATTGATGGCAGCAACAAAAGGTTTACCGCAGGTTTCAATATTTCTTGACACACCATTACTTTGAATAACTGCATCCACCATCTCTGAAGCATTTTTAAGTTGCATTAAAGATGGCAACATTGATTTAAGATCAGCCCCCGCCATAAAATCATTTTTTAATGAAGTAATGATCGCACCAATAATGTTTTCATCATTACTGACTTTCTCAACACACTCAGCTAATTCTTTTCCAAAATCAGCGGTAATTACATTCATTGGCCTGTCTTTAACATCAATTTCTAGAATAGCGATGCCATCCGAGTCTATATTTATTTTTATGTTTTCACTCATTAGTTTTTTTTCCTATTTGTCTATTTCAACTCAATTACAACGTTCAATAATTGTTGATGTTCCCATACCACCACCAATGCATAAATTAACTAGCCCAGTATTCAGATCTTGTCTTTCCATTTCATCAAGCATTGTTCCTAAAACCATTGCACCAGTTGCGCCTAGAGGATGTCCCATAGCTATAGCTCCTCCATTCACATTAATTTGATCATGTGAAATATCCATCTCTTGCATATATCGAAGTACCACAACTGCAAAAGCTTCATTAAGCTCAAAAAGATCAATATCACTTGTTGTCATACCGCATCTTTTCAAAACTTTCTTGGCAGATGGTCCCGGGCCAGTCAGCATAATTGTAGGCTCTGTTCCAGTTGAAGAAAATCCAATAATTTTTGCTCTTGGCTTAAGTCCTAACTCTACTCCCACTTCTTTTGTTCCAATAAGGACCACTGAGGACCCATCAACTATTACGCTCGAATTACCTGCATGATGAACATGTTCCATTCGTTCAACCTCTGGGTATTTTTGTATGGCTACGGAATCAAAACCATAGGTTGCACCTAAATCTGCAAAAGAAGGTTTCAGTTTAGCTAAATCTTCCATAGTTGTACCAGTTCTAATTGTTTCATCATGGTTCAATAATACTTCCCCATGTTGGTCTAGAACTGGAATAATGGAATCATTAAAATATCCTTTATCACGAGCATTAGATGCTCTTTTTTGACTCTCAACAGCATAAGAATCGACATCATTGCGACTAAATCCAAACTTTGTAGCAATAAGATCCGCACTAATTCCTTGAGGGACTATATAATTTCCATAGGCAACCTGTGGATCCACTCCAAGTGCACCGCCAACTGAATTCATAGGAACTCTAGACATGGACTCTAATCCCCCACCAATACAAAGATCTGACATTCCAGACATGATTTGAGCGGCAGCTGAATTCACTGCCTCTAAACCTGAAGCACAGAATCGATTGAGTTGCTTGCCAGCTGCTTTTTCATCATACCCTGCATTAATCGCTCCTACTCTAGCTGGATTAGAGGCTTGCTCTCCCTGACTTCCAACCACCCCCATAATTACGTCATCTATTCGACTGGTATCTAAGTCGTTTCTATTTTTTAAAGATTTCAAAACTTGTGTGACAAGTTCTATAGGAGTAACTTCATGTAATGAGCCATCACTTTTTCCTTTGCCTCTTGGCGTTCTCACATGGTCAAAAATATATGCTTCGGTCATATTGCACCTTCTTATTTGGTAATATTCTTGATGATATATTACCAAAGTTGTAATTGGTTTTTAAGTTAAAATTTAATCATAGAGATAAAAAAATAGATTGAATTCAGTTACAATTCATCTTTTAGAATTTCTAAACAGAGGAAAAATATGGATATTGCAAATAAAACAATAATTATCACGGGTGCTGCAAGAGGATTAGGAGCAGCAATGGCTAAAAGACTGGCTTCACATAAATGCAAGCTTGGTTTAATTGACCTAGATAAAGATTCAATAGCTGCTACTGTTGAGGCTTGTGAATCTCAAGGCGCAGAAGTAATGACCTATAGCGCCAATGTAACAAAAGAAAATGAAGTTGCTGAAGCTTATGCTTCGATAGTATCAGAACTTGGACCTCTTCATGGTTCGATTAATAATGCTGGAATTACAAGGGATGGACTGTTGGTTAAATTTAAAGATGGCGAATTTGTTAAACGCATGTCATTGGAAGAATGGCAATCGGTTATCGATCTTAATCTTACTGGAGTTTTTCTTTGTGGAAGAGAGGCAGCACAGTTAATGATCGAATCAAAATCAAAAGGTGTCATTATTAATATCTCTAGTGTTGCGAGACATGGTAATTTTGGTCAAACTAATTATTCAGCTACCAAGGCTGGCGTTCAATCTATGGCTGTTGTTTGGGCAAAAGAATTATCAAAATATGGTATTCGTGTGAACTCAATTGCTCCAGGATTTATTAATACTGAAATGGTTGCATCAATGCCAGAAAATGTTTTGGAAGGACTGGCTAAAATGATCCCATTAAAAAGAATTGGTGAGCCTGATGAGGTAGCTAAAGCAGCTGAATTCATTTTTGATAATGATTATTATTCTGGAAGATGCATTGATTTAGATGGTGCTCAAAGACTCTAAAATATGTCATGCATAGTTATAACTGGTAGCACAAAAGGAGTTGGTAGAGGTCTGGCCAATGAATTTGCAAAACTCGGTCATAATGTAGTCATTACAAGCCGAAGACAAGCAGATATTGCAAGTGTCACTGAAGAAATGAACAATAAATCTAAAGGGAGGATTATTGGTCAGGTCTGTGATATTTCTGACAAAAATCAACTTGAAGCATTATGGGATCTAGCAAAAACAGAATTCAATACCGTTGATTATTGGATTAATAATGCTGGTTATGCCTCTGGGCAAAGTAAAGTTCATGAAGTGCCTGAAAGCTTAATTCATAGCATGATAGATACTAATTCATTAGGTACATTATTTGGCTCACAAGTTGCAATTACTGGTTTTAGAAAACAAGGAAGTGGGAATTTATACAATATGTTAGGCGGCAGCTTTGATGGAAAAAGAATAACTCCTGGTATGGGAGTTTATAGCTCAACTAAAGCAAGCATCAATATCATGACCAAATATTTGGTCTCAGAAAATAAAAATACCAACATCACTATTGGAACCATCAGTCCAGGCGTTTTAATAACAGATAATTGGTTGAATGAACAAAAACGCTTATCAGCTGAAGAATGGAAAAAAAGTAAACCAATGGTGAATATGATCTGTGATCATGTTGAAACAGCTACTCCTTGGATTGTAGAACAAATTTTACTCAATAAAAAAAGTGGAAAGAGAATTGCTTGGCTAACCACTTGGAAAATAATAAGCAGAGTATTTCAAACAAAAATTTTGGGAAGAAAAAGAGACCTCTTTTCTCGATATGGAATTTAAAAAATTAATGTCTTTTACGATTCTTCATAATCCTCGTTGCAGTAAATCAAGAAAGACGCTTAAGCTATTGCAAAATAATGGCATTAATCCAGAAATAAGACTTTATTTAATTGATCCACTATCCTCATTAGAACTCAAAGAAATCATAGATAAACTCAATATAAATATTAGAGAACTAATAAGGAAAGGAGAGGAAATCTATAAGAAATTAAACCTAAACGATCAAAGCCTTAACTCTGAACAACTGCTTAATATTATTAGTGAAAATCCTATCCTGATAGAAAGACCCATTGTTATTAGTGGAGATAAAGCCATTATAGGTAGACCTCCTGAGAATGTTTTAGGGATCATATGAAGTTAAGCCGAAGAACCTATCTTAAAAATAC
>JABHDX010000051.1 GCA_018672815.1 Gammaproteobacteria bacterium
GTTATGAATAAAAATAAAAATATAAAAAAGACTCAAACAGAAAAAGCCTATAAAAATTTAGATTTTTTGAATAGCAAAGATGCTCGTATTGTAAGAATATTATCAGAATATCTTTATCCAAAAGCACAATTTGAAGAAGAAAATATACAGAATACTATTGTCATTTTTGGTTCAGCAAGAGCACCTTCACCCGAGGATTTATGCAGTGAAGAAGGAAGTAATAAAAATCTTAAATTGGCTGAGTACTATGATGCTACGAGAACACTCTCCAAAAAATTGACAGAATGGTCTAAGAATTTAAATGAGGAATATCAAAAATATGTCATTTGTTCAGGTGGAGGTCCGGGCATCATGATTGCAGCTAACCGAGGAGCAAGTGAAGCTGAGGGTAAAAACAGTGCCCTTAGAATATCCTTACCCTTTGAAAATATCCCTAATCCATATGTTAGTCCAGAGTTAGATTTTGAATTTCATTATTTTTTTACTAGAAAGTTTTGGTTTTCTTATCTTGCAAAAGCTCTCATAATTATGCCTGGTGGTTTTGGGACTTTAGATGAATTCTTTGAAATTCTTACACTTATTCAAACTGGAAAAATTAAGAAAAAAATGCCTATAGTTCTTTTTGGGGAAGAATACTGGAACAAATTAATTAACTTTGAAACTTTAGTTGAATTTGGAACGATTAACAGAGAGGACTTAGATCTTTTTTTTCTTACCAGTAATGTAGATGAAGCATATGAATACATTGTTTCAAACTTAAGTTCTAAATAATGGAAAGCATTCGATTAGAGACCATTTAGGGGGCATGTTACCGAAGGGTATATTTTATTTTCATAGAGATGTTGAGAGTATTTCCGTTAATCGTTGGGCCCATGGTTATTCGTATGGCAACCCGGGAGCAATTGGACGCCAACCCTTTGGTAGAATTACCATCGCCAATAATTCCCTCATGAATACAGCAATTGAGCAGGCATGGAGAGCTGTAAAGGAACTAGGAAAATAACGAATAAAAAATGGATCAACAAGACGAATATTACGACAATATGATCACTATGTTGGAACTGATATGGGGGAAAGGTTATATGGCCCCAGGTGGTCCGGGCAATGTCGAAAAAATGTTGAATGGCATTGAGACAGAAGGAAAACACATTCTTGATATTGGATGTGGTTTAGGAGGTCCAGCTTTTGAGATGACCAATACATTTGGTGCCAATGTTGTCGGCATTGATCTTGAGTCCCCACTTATCAAGAGAGCTACTGAGGCAGCAACTGAGATGGGGTTGAAGGATAGATGTAAGTTTCAAACTGTCAAAGCAGGAGCGCTTGATTTTCCAAATCAATCGTTTGATATTGTTGTTTCATCTGGTGCAATCACACAAGTAAAGGATAAGGCTGGTATATTCAAAGAATGTTATAGAGTGCTTAAACCTGGTGGTTACCTTACATGTTATGACTGGACTAAATCAGAAGGACCATTGTCCGAGGATATGTTTTACTGGTTCAAAATGGAAGGTCTTACCTATGCACTAGAAACATTAGAAGAATATAAAGTCCATCTTAAGAAGATTGGTTATATTGAAGTCATGATAAACGATGCATCTGACTGGTACAGTAATGAGGTTCTTAAAGAGTATGAGCTTATCAGAGGGAGGCTCTATCCACTTATGGTTGAACTTTTAGGCCAGAAAGACGCTGATCATTTTGTTGAGAATTGGCGAGCAATGGTAGTGGTGTGTGAGAAGGGAGAGATGCATCAAGGTTACTGTCGGGGCCAACGACCAGTAAAGGATGATTCATAAATCATAAATACTAATATTCTTCTATATTATCTAGACTACCAAATACGATTTCCCCTCCAAATAAGGTGAGTAATTTTTATAGAGCCCAATGTTGGTAATTAACATAAAGTCAACCATAATAGATCACTATGAAAGACTCTTATGCATTAATAACTGGCGCTTCATCTGGTATTGGCCTAGAGATAGCAAATTCTTTAGCTGAAAGAGGGTTTAATTTAATTTTAACTGCAAGAAATGAAATAAAATTAAAGGAACTTTCAAAGGTGATTTCAGATAAGTATAAAATAAAAGTGGATTTTATTTGCTCTGACTTGAGCAAAATAGAATCCCCTCAAATTATTTATAATTTCTGCACATCTAATAATTATCAAATCGATTGTCTTGTCAATAATGCAGGTTATGGAATACCTACTGCTTTTCATGAAACTTCAATGGAAGATGAAGAAGATTTTATTAGAGTCTTGGGTATAGCTGTAATCGCTCTATCGAAAGTATTTTTGCCTAATATGATATCAAATGGTTATGGAAGAATAATGATTGTGTCGTCTGTTGCAGCGTTTGCACCACCTTCAACAATTCAAGCTTTGTATGGACCCATAAAAACCTTTATGAATAGATTCAGCGATGCTTTAAATACAAATTACAATCATAAAGGAATTACTTCTACAGCTGTCTGCCCAGGGTTTACTGTAACTAATTTTCATCAATCAAGTGGCGTTCAGAATGAAATGGATAAAGTACCTGGCTTTATGAAATTTAGTGCAAAACGAATAGCTGAGGAGGCTGTTATAGCAACACTTAATGGAAAAAGTTTATGTGTACCAACTAAAACGTATAGATTCCTAGTCTTTCTATTAAAAATATTACCATCTTCAGCAATAGCACTTATAGAGTCCAATGTTGCTCCAGGAAGATACGATAAAAAATAAACAATGAGTTAAAAGAAATAGGAGAAACTATGCCGACAATAACACTACTTGGATGGCTACATACAATTCTAGGAGTTTTTGCAATACTCATAGGTTTTTATACATTAGCAAAAAATAAAGTTATACAAATCCAGTATAAATCTGGAAAAATATACTTATTACTCACCTTAATAACAGCTTTGACTGCATTGGGCATTTACCATCAAGGTGGATTTAATATGGCACATATTTTAGCTATTTTAACTTTACTTGCCGTCCTTGTTGGAGCAAGTGCCGAGAAATATAAACTGTTTGGAAATTTATCTCCCTATATACAAGCTATATGTTTCTCAGGAACGCTTCTATTTCACATGATACCAGCTATAACAGATGGCTTATTCCGTCTGCCTGTTGACGCACCTATCGTTAATGACATTCAAGACCCCTTACTTTTGAAATTTTACATATGCTTTTTAGCAACATACTTTTTAGGTGTAATCATGCAAATATCTTATTTAAGAAAGTAAAGCATCCATGGAATATTAAAGTTGAAGGTTGTATTTTATTTATTTGTGAAGCAGTAATGAAATTGCAACCATTGTTAGTGAACATTAATGAGGATGGAACACGAAATTTAATCCTTAAAAATGATCCAAATAAGGCTGAATAAAATATCAACTAATTATGTTAAATTAATAATCATGGTCTATTGAAAACATCAATAAATAAAAAATATGGAGAAACATGCAACAACTTAAGCTATTAACATTACTGATATTTTTTTTGAATAATTTTTTTGGATTATCAGTAAATGCAGAAATGCCTGGTATGTCAGGGGAAATCAGAAGAGATTATGCTGATACACAGTTCGGAAGAGTTCATCACTGGACTATTGGAGATGGCCCAGCTCTGCTGCTAGTTCATCAATCTGGACAAACATCTGCTGAATACTTATCGCTTGCACCTTTTTTAGCCAATACTTTTAAAGTCATTGGAATTGACTTACCAAATCATGGACAATCTGATACTTCTAAATATGAAATGAATGCTGATGAGTATGCTGATTCTGTAATTGATGTTTTGAATGTGATTGGTGTAGAAAAAATTCATATCCTAGGACAGCACGGAGGTGCAGCAGTTGCCATCAACTTAGGCTTAAGGTATCCAGAGAGAACAGGAAAGTTGATTCTCTCAGGAGCTGGCAGAGAAGAAAATCTGACAGATAAACAAATACAAGATCTTATTGATCAACCAATGACTCGAGACTTGCCAGTAGATATGGATGGAGAATTTTTAAAAAAGACTTGGTCTGTATATAGAAAAATGAGTGCAACTAAGACCACACCAGAGATAACATTTCAACCTTTTCTCACTAGTTTAATAAATCGTCAAAGAAAATATGACTTACATTATGCCATTTACCGTTACCAACCTAACCTTGATGATTTGAACAAAGAAACACTATTGCTTGAGGCAGAAGAAGATGAATATGCAGGAGATGTGGCAGGATTACAAAGAAGAATAAAAGGAAGCGCAATAAAAAAAGTACCTAATTCTGGGAGCTGGCAGTTTTATGAGGAACCAGAATTAAATGCAAAAATCATTATTGAATTTCTAAATCAATGAAAAAAATGAAAGAAGTGACTGGTTCTATTTTGGACATTCTTGTTGGTAATAACGAAGACATGAGTA
>JABHDX010000052.1 GCA_018672815.1 Gammaproteobacteria bacterium
AGAAAATATTCAGTCCTGTTGGCATCGAACCTCCAATCCATGCTGCCAATCCAGAGCTTTGTGCGGCAGCAGCCAATGATAATCCACCCCCAAACAGCAATAAGACTCCCCATGGCACTCCAGCTTCAGCATCCTTCCATTCGAGTAGATTATTTTGATTACCGCCACCGCTGGGTGTTAAGAATAAAACCAAACCACATAACATCGCAATGCCTGGGTCACTCAGTCCTTCAAGCCCAGAAATATCATTGATGTATGATCGAAAAATCCAAAGTAACGCAGTAAATATAAATATAAAAAATACTCTTTTTTCAGAAGTTGATATCTTTCCAAGATTATTTCTCATGGTAATTATTGTTTCTTGAGTTTTTTGTGAGGTTTCGAAATTAACTGGAAAACTAAATCGAGTAAGACTTATCCATGTCAGTGGAAGCAGGATCATACTGACTGGTAAACCCACTTTCATCCAATCAACAAATGAGATGGAGACATTGTACTGTTCTTCCATAAAGCCATTAAGAGCCATATTTGGAGCCGTACCAATAAGAGTAGCTATACCCCCTATATTTGCAGCATAGGCGATGCCTAAAAGCAGGGCTATTTGAAAATTTATTTTATCTGAAGTGCTCAATTCATCCATCGATTCATTAATAACAGTTATGATTGCTAATCCAATGGGTAAAAGCATGATTGTGGTTGATGTATTCATAATCCACATACTCAGCACACAAGAACTTAGCATGAATCCACCAATAATGGATTTTCCTCTGGTGCCCGTAAATTTTAGAACTGTTAATGCCATCCGTTTATGCAAGTTACATTTCTGTATGGCTATGGATAAGAAAAATCCACCTAAGAAGAGGAAAATATTTTTATTAGCATAAGGTGCCGCAGTTGCTTCGATAGTGGAGATTCCAAGTAATGGAAAAAAGACAAGTGGAATAAGAGCAGTGATAGCAATGGGCACTGCTTCTGTTGCCCACCAAATACCCATCCAGACAAATACTGCTGCCGCTCTTTTCCCCTCTATTGGCAGTGATTCACTTTCAGGGAGAATAAGAATGATAATTGCAGAAACTATTCCAAGTAAAAATCCAACTTTTGATTTCTTATTATCTGGCATCCAACCTTATCCTTAATACTGTGTAAAAATTTATTCTAGGATACTACACCGTATAATTGAAATTCGATATGCATTCCATAAATTTTTTTGTCATTATAGATAATGGCTTTTCTTTCAGATACATCAAGTCAATGGAGAATTCTAATTTGGGTTTCAGGGGACTAATCGTAATTCCTCTAGATTGACTAATCTTAGCAGTAAATTCATCTAGGATGGAATAACCAAACCCATTAATCACCAGAGAAGCTGCCATTTGATAATTATCTGAAGTGATGGTCGATTTTAAGTTTATATTATTTTTTTGAATGTATTTATCAAGCTTTTTACCCAATGGACTTATGGAACTGAGTTTAATGAATGGGGTTGATTCAAGGTTCATGTTTTTATTATTTTCTGGCTTAACTAAGACAAATACTCCCTTGGTTAAGTTCAGCACACCAATTTCTTTATCTTCTTTTTGGTCTTGAGCTATAGCTATATCTATAGAGGTATCTATAATTTTATTTTTTAGTTCTGAATACTGAAGTGTTGAAATCTCAAGACTCACATTGGGATTATTTTTTTTAAATATTGCAATGGCCTTGGGCAAATAATCAATCCCAAGAGATGGAGTGCATGATAACCTGAGTCTGTCTTTAGGAAACTCAGTTAAACTTTCTGAAATCTGATTGATATCAATTAATACATCTTCCATGACAGCTGTATGCTTAAAGAGAATATGTGCTTCTGGTGTGGGTACTAATTTCATACGAATTCTCTCAAAGAGGGCAAACCCAAGTTGTTGTTCGGCATGAGCTAGAACTTTACTCACTGATGGTTGTGAAACATTTAAATGTTTTGCAGCAGACGTCACTGAACCAGTTTTATAGATGCTATTAAATACTTCAATATGTCTTGTTCTCATTTTATACTCCAAAATTATTTATCAAATTTAAATTTCAATACAAGTAGTATCGTTATCTATAGATAGTGTTTATAACAGACTATAACATAAAGTTATATATTCATTAAAAAGAAGAATAGCCTGAAAGGACTTGTTTATAAGCTTATATGCTATTATTTATTGTAATTGTAAAAAACACATTGGGGAATAATATGTATTTATCAAGTAAAAAATTCTTGCCTTTAGTTGCTTTAATTTTATTTCAAGCTCAAGGAATTTTGGCTCAAGAAGATTCTTCTCAAGAAGTTGAGGAAATTACTGTCACAGGGTCACAAATTAAAGGTGCTAAGATTTCTGGAGCTCTTCCAGTCTCTGTAATTAGCATAGCTGACATTGAAGGTTTAGGCGTCGACTCTGGTGAGGAGTTGTTA
This sequence comes from Gammaproteobacteria bacterium, assembly GCA_018672815.1. The sequence goes on from JABHDX010000052.1 coordinate 2,438, forward strand.
GAGAATATTGCTGAGAATGGCATGAATCTTTTTAATGAGTCTGAGAATGCATCGGGTGGTGTTAATTCAGCACGTGGTGATATGGGTGCTTATAACTTAAGAAACATGGGTACAGGTAATACCTTGACTCTACTTAATGGAAGAAGATTGGTTAATTCACCTGGTTATCAGACTGAATTAATTGGCGGAGACTACGTTCCTGCTATGACTGTCAATTCAAATTTAGTGCCTGTTTGGGGCATTGAAAGAATGGAGATTCTTCGTGATGGTGCTTCCGCTATTTATGGTGCAGATGCTGTTGCTGGTGTTGTTAATAATGTATTGCAAAAAGATTATGAGG
>JABHDX010000053.1 GCA_018672815.1 Gammaproteobacteria bacterium
CAAATGAATGAAGGTCTTGATACTGGAAATGTATTACTTGAAAAAAAACATTTAATTTCAGACTTTGAAACGTCCCATTCACTAACTGATTCTTTATCAAGTATTGGAGCTAGTGCAATCATTGAAACCTTAGCTCATCTTTCTGATTTAAAAGCTAAACCTCAAAACAATAATGATGCTACTTATGCAAAAAAGATTACAAAAATTGAAGCTCAAATAGACTGGAACCAGAGTGCAGAAAATATAAGTCTAATGATAAGAGCATTCAATCCTCGCCCAGTAGCGCAAACTAATGCAAAAGCTAAGCAATTTGAAAATAAAGTCATTAGAATTATTGAGGCTGAGACAGTTCAACATGAGTCTTCAAAAAATCCTGGCTCAATAGTTCAACAAATTAAAGACACTTGTTATGTTGCAACTGGAAATGGCGTACTGAGTCTAAAAAAGGTCCAACTTTCTGGGAAAAATGTAGTTTCAATTAAAGACTTTAATAATGCTTATCAACTAATCAAGCTTAACTAATAGAGTTCTAAGTATCGTAAGCCCTCAACATATATTCCGGATCATTAATTTCATTATTGATTCGTGCTACGATATTAGAATCAACCAACTTGGTATTTAATTTAAATAAACCACAACCACCCAACACTTCTCTGATATTAATCTGCTTACCTAAATATAAGAATTCAACTCTAGTTGCGGCGGGCATATGTGAGTTTCTGCTACCTACACCCATTGAGACTCCTGATAGCGAATCTACAATATTTCTATAGCAGGGACATAAGATGGTGTGATGGATAACATTATTAGTTAGTGTTTCAACTTCAGTAATAAAGATTCGATCACCAAGATAAAACACGGCTCCTTTGTATTTAAATCGATTTCGGTGAGTATCACCATTTTCTTTGTCCCATAGATGCTCAATACTTGTTGAGTAAAACTTATTCTCATACTGATAGATATGAATCAGGCTCCGAATTATATAACCAGGAAATCCAAGCGAATGAAAGTGGCTGTAGTAATAACCTTCGTAGCGTGACAAATCCTTACTTTGACTGGGTATTGAATCAATGATTTTTTCTAGCTCGCTCTTCTCAGGATTTGATTCCGAATGAAGACTTTTAGGTATGATCTGACGGAATTCATTTGATTTAAGATTAAACTCTTTTTCCGACAATTGGAAATATTGGCAAATTGTATTTAAGTTATATTTTGAGGGGTAAATTTGACCACTTAAATACTTGTTGAATTGCTGTCGATTAATTTCCATCTTTCGACAAATGTGAGCGACTGAGATTTGTTGATCACAAACTATACGTAAATTTATAGAAAAATTTTCATTTGACATGACTTACTTATCTACCAATTAGTTCTAATTAAGCACCATAGGATAACAGTATACAAATCAGATTTCAAATCAGATTAGGTATGGTTTAAAACTCCTCTTAAGAAGTTCAAAACCTCTAAAACTAAAAATGGTCTCGTTTAAATTTCTCATCCCACACCTTTTTAAATACCTGTTTATTGTTCTCCCACGCAATCAAAACCGCATGTAGGTAAAAATGATTTAGGTCCGAAGTAATTTTAGTATAGGTATGTGTTTTTGTTTGCCAGTTACCGCGTCCATATTCCCACTCCCATTCATATTCAGCTCTAGCAGAAAGAGGATCCGACTCACCAATACTGAAACGATATAGAGACTTTGATCCCATTTCTATACCACTCTCTTTAATTCTCATTTTTCCATTATCAGATTTAACTTCCATTACGTTCAAATTCTTCTTTTCATCAAACCTAGATTGACGATTTTGGCTAAATTCTCTTATGGTTATGGTGAATTCTTCCTCTGATAAATTATTTTTACTGAAATCTGTCAGTGCCTCAGTATTCGTATTTTTTCCAAGAACTGGCAGTTTTAATAAGCTTAAGCCAGAATAAATTGTCAAACAAGTGTTAGTTGGAGTAGGCCAAGCAATTGGCCAGTAACTCGTCGAAACAGCTAGTCGAAGCTTATGCCCATTAGGCACAACATAAGCGACATGGTTCAACTCAACTATAACTTCTTCAACCTCTCCTGGAATCATTACCTCAGGATTTGACTTTCCATTTCGCTGAGACAAGTTCAAAATACCACGAGTAATCAATGTGCTCGAACCATCTGGCCAAAGATCACACAGCCTTACTGCAACAAGCCCCTGCGGCTGATCACTACTCAAATGTAATGTAAGAGCAGCATTGCCTAAAATTTCCAGCGGAAGTTCTAGTGTTTCAGTATCAAAAACCAGTGATCCAGAGTCCTCAATATTCTGATTTCCAGGCAATTCTTCAGCCACTCCAAATGCAAACCAAGGCATGTATTCTCCAGAAAATTGACCTACCGTTTGTGGTGATAAAATTTTCATTGCTTGATTAGGTATTTTTTTGATAGATAAACTCTCTTGATTTAAATAGAAGCACTTAGTTTCAATTTGTTCTGATGGCCAGCTCGATAATCCAATCCAACGACCAGGTCGATTATCATAATAAGTTTTTGGTTTAACACTATCTTGTAAAAAAACTTGGTACTTAGCCTCATCCATGATTCCAGTTTCTTTTTCTTTTAACCAATGATCAAACCAACGAACCGCATCAGAAAGAAAATCCACAGTCGGTCCAGGAATACCAAGGTGTGGATATCGATGACACCATGCACCCTGCAAACCACGAATTGGTACCTTAAGATTCTGCAACAATCGAGGTACAGTATTTGGCCAGCAATCTGCATGACCACTTATAACATAAACCGGTATTTTGATCATAGAATGATTAACATCTACCGAGTTATTTAACCAATACTCATCCTTATGTTGATGTTTAAGCCAACGCTCAAGATAGTGTGGTGTTTTTTCCAGTCGCTCAAGCCACAGTGTTTTCCAATTATCACCAACTAGTTCCGGATCTGGTGGTCGTGAATTAAATCCAAACATAATCGCACCCCAGCCAAGTGTTTGACCCACCATACAGCCCATATAATATCCACCATCGTCATAATAACGCTGGTCAGTTGATCCTAATGAGATAATGGTTTTAAGTGCGTCAGGCGATCGCTGAGCAAGTTGCAATCCTGTAATTCCACCCCATGAGATTCCCATAGTACCGACCTTGCCATTACACCAAGACTGACTAGCAATCCAATCGATTACAGCTACACCATCATCTATTTCCTGATCAGTATACTCATCGTAAGGAATACCATAGGAACTCCCTGAACCCCGCATATCAACACGGATACATGCATAACCATGTTTAGCAAAATGAGCAATTGTATTCGAATCCCGTTTGACCGTATAATCATCTTTTCGATATGGTATGTACTCAAGAATAGCTGGGTAAGAGTCTTTGCCATCTGGCATCCAAAGTCGAGCGCCAAGTCTAGTGCCATCCGGCATTGGTAACCAAAAATGATTAACCTTAATAACTCCCATCATTAATTCTTATTTAGAGGATAGTGACAGGTCAAAATTTGTTCACGATCAAAAGTATGTATTGGTGGAAACTCATTATCGCAATGTTTACTAGAAAACGGACAGCGTGTATGGAACTCACATCCATTAGGTCGATTCATTAGGCTCGGCACCTCACCCTTAAGATCGATTCTATTCTTTAAACTTGCTTCTGAATAAGGTGTTAGATTTGCTGATAATAATGCTAGGGTGTATGGATGTCTTGGCTTTGCAAAGATATCATCTGTTTGACCTTGTTCGACAAATCGACCAAGATACATTACCGCAGTTCTGTCGGAGATATGTCTTACGATATTTAAATTATGAGTAATGACAAACAAACTGACTCCTAAGTCATCCCTAAGCTTATTAAGTAAGTTCAATATCTCACCTTGCACTGAAACATCAAGACCCGCAGTCGGCTCATCAGCAATAATTAGCTTAGGATCTAATGCTATAGCTCTTGCAACGCCGACACGACGAGCCTGGCCACCACTAAGTTCATGCGCATAACGCTCTCTAATATTTGTGGGCAATCCAACCAGTTTTAGTAATCGATCTGCCTCCATTTTTATATCTCGATCTTTAAGGTTGTGTATTTTATAACCTTCAGTTATTAAAGAGCCCACACTCATCCTTGGACTAAGTGAGCCGATTGAATTTTGCCAAATAAATGAAATCTTTTTTCGATAAGCCATTATTTGCGATGAAGTCATATTGGTCACATCCTCATCCATAAACTTAATCTGACCTTCTACAGCAGTGAGTAAGCCGGTAATAGCAAGTGCTAAGGTGGACTTTCCAGAGCCACTCTCACCAACTAAGGCAAAGGTTTCACCCTGTTTAATATCTAATGAAACCTGTCTGACTGCATCTATGTATGGATCTTCTATTTTCTGAATCATTGCCTGTAGTGGTGACTTGGTCCGAAACCGAACACGAAGATTCTTAATTGAAAGTAAGTTGCTCATGATTCTATCAAGTGACAACTAACATAATGATTGTCGGCAAACTCATTCCATTTCGGAATATGTTTATCACAGCGATCAATAGATTGATCACACCGGTTTTTAAATATACAACCTCCAGATAAATTTATTAGATCGGGTATTTCTCCAGGGATTGTTGGCAACAGGCGTTGCTTTTTTGAAATACTAGCAGGGTCACATTCCAATAATTTAACTGTATATGGATGAGCTGGATTATTGAATATTTCATATGTACTTCCCTGCTCTACAATCTCACCCGCATACATAACTATTACATGATCACATAGTTCAGCTATTACACCAAGGTGGTGTGAAACGAATAATATTGAGCAACCTATTTCCTCCTGAAGCTCTTTTAACAATTTAAGTATCTGAACCTCGAGAGTCGCATCAAGTGCAGTGGTGGGTTCGTCGGCAATCAGTAAAGATGGTCCAGCCTGCAATGCCATGGCAATCGATACACGTTGCTGCATCCCTCCTGATAACTCATGCGGGTATTGATTAAGCTGGTTTTGAGGATCTGGTATACCTACTTTGGTCAACATATCAATCGAACGTTGTTTTTTAATCTTCTTACTAATCTTATCACGATACTGAATATCTATCATCTGACGACCAATTGATAACACTGGATTTAGTGTAGACATTGGGTCCTGAAATACAATCGAAAGTTTAGTGCCAGAAATATTGCGCATTTTATCCAGTGAAAGCTTCAGAAGATCCTGTTTTTCAAACTCGATCAAGCCATTAGGAATATCGGCATTAGCATCAAGTTGCCGAATAATTGAGGTAATCAAAGTGGACTTTCCACAACCACTCTCGCCAACTACACCAACAATTGAACCCTTTGGTATATCAAGATCGACGTGACGTAAGGCTTTCAATATACCTCGATCAGTTTGATAATTAACCGACAAATCACGAATTCTAAGAATGTTATCACTCATATTAATTTCCTAAGTTTGGGGTCGAGAAGATCACGTAATGATTCACCAAGGAAAGTAAAGCCGAGTGTAGCTAATACTAATGGAATCGAACCAGCAATAATTGGCCAAGGAGTATTTCGAATCAAAGTGAAGCCATCATTCAGAATACTACCCCAGGAAGGTGTTGGTGGTTTAACGCCCATACCCAGAAAACTCAAACCAGCCTCTAATGCAATAATAGTTGGAATATCCATCGATGCAAGAATGAGGAGTGGCCCAAGAATATTTGGTAATAGATGTATTGATAAGATTCTTAGTAATGAAGCACCCATAAGCCTTTCTGCGTTGACAAAGTCCTTCGACTTAATAGTCAGTGTTTGAGTTCGAACAATACGACCGTAATTTGGTATCGAGCTCACAGCAATTACAAAAATTACCGTAGTTATAGAGGGACCCACCACTGCAACTGCAGCCAGTGCTAACATAATAGTAGGAACTGAACGAATAGTATCAAATAAAAGCATAATAGAATTATCAAGCCAAGCTGGTCCATAACCAGCAATCAGTCCTAGAACGATTCCCACAATTAGAGCTAATCCAATTGTTAAAAATGCAACCTTTAAAGCAACCTGACCACCAAAGAGCACTCGTGAAAATAAGTCCCTTCCAAGCTGATCAGTGCCCAGTAGGTGATTAGCTGATGGCCCTTGAAGGCGATCCATTATATTAAGTTGAATCGGGTCGTAGGGCGCAAATATTGATGCACCTAATGCGCTGACCACCATTAAGGTAACTAAGCATAGTCCAAGTAATCCAAGTGGATCTGAAGAAATTCTTTTAATTGCAACTTTCATAACTGCCTTACAAGTTAGCTCGGATTCGAGGGTCTAACGAAGCATTAACAAGATCTGATATTGTTGTACTAATGACAAACAAACCTGTACTGATCAACACGGACCCCATAACTACGGGATAATTTCGGGTCGTAATCGATTCAATAATTAACTTACCGATGCCAGGACGAGCAAACACAACTTCAGTTAATACTGCAGCTGAGATTAGAAAACCCATGCCTACTCCGATAACTGTAACTGTTGGTAATATCGCAATCTTTAAAGCATAACGATAGACTATAGTAAACTCAGTTAACCCAAATGCCCGTGCAGTTCGGATATGATTTTCACCTAACACCTCAAGCATCGATGCGCGAACTAAACGTGATAAATAGCCTACCCAAGATACACCGATTGCAAATGCTGGCAAGACAAGATGACTCACCTGATCAAAGAAATCTCCTTTATCTCCAGCCCCTATTGCAGGAAACCACTTAAGTGTGACGGCAAAAATAAGCAATGAATACAATGCAACAACAAATGAAGGTGCGGTAATGCAAGCGACAGAAATAACACCAGTAACTCGGTCTGCTAGAGTGTTGCGATGTAGGGCTGAGTAACAACCAAGAGGGATTCCAATAAGCATAGCACCAAAAATAGCACTAAAAATAAGCCAAAGAGTATATGGTAATTGACCAAAAACAATTTCTGTGACTGGTCGACTAGATAGCACATCAATTCCCAAGTCCCCTTTAAGAATATTACCTAAAAACTTCATGAGTTGAATTACTAGGGGCTGGTCAAGACCCATCCGCATTGAAATATCAGCTATCATTTCGGGAGTTGCCCTAGGACCAAGCATAATTCTGGCTGGATCACCTGGCACAAGATGAATCATAAAAAACATTAGAGTCATAGCCACTCCAATGATCAGAATACCGAGAAAAATTCGTTTTACAAAATAAAGTAACACAATATTCCTTTTATTTAGCTAAGAGTTTAGGGAAAATGAAATTCATTATAAAACAAGTTCAAGATTTAAACTCAAGACTAAACTGAAGTTACTATTATCAACTCCTTTAAACCCTATTTATTTCTATGAAAATAGGAAGGCCTGAGGATACAGGCCTTCCCAGTAGGCTTACTAGTTACTAGAAAAATATCGGAAAAGCGGGAGTCCGTCAGGCCTGAATCCAGGATTAACTGAATTACTGTAAATAACAGGTGTCGCCTCATGAGTTATAAAGCGATATGCTCCACTGTTTTCCATTATATCCTGCATACGCTGGTACATTTGGTCACGCTTCGTATTATCAACCTCCGACTTCGCTGCAACCTCTAACGTGTCAAATGCAGCGTCACTAAACCGCTCCCAGTTCCAGACACCCTTTTGCGAGGTAACAAACCAAGCCGTCGCATATGAAGGATCTGGTGCCATTGAATAGCGATTGAGGATTAACTGAATATCCTTGTATCGATCACCTGCAGTATGATCACCAAGTGACCAGAAAGCACCGGATTCATGCAGATTGATGTCAAGTGTAATCCCAACCTGGGCAAGATTTGCCTGGATAACTTGAGCAGTAGTCACATTAGCTGCCTTATTTAAAATATCAAGTGTTACTCTAACATCACCCGACAGTCCAGAAGCATCTAAGTATTCCTTTGCCCTAGCAATATTCGCCTCAGGAGCAACAAGACTTTCAGCACGATGACCAACCAAACCTGGCGCAATAATGCCAGTCGATGGAACTGCTGAACCAAAGTAGGAAGCCTGCATAATTGACGGTACATCAATAGCATGTTGAATCGCCTTTCTCAAGTTCTGATTAGACAAGAGTTCGTTTTCAACATTCATACCTACCCAAACATAGAAAAGTGATGGATATTCTTCAATAATTGAGTTCGCTGGTGGCGAAGCTTTCAGATTGGCTACTGAGCTCATAGGAACACGAGTATAGTCAATATCACCCGCCTCAAACGCCAATTGTGCCGTACTTTCATCATCTATTGGGATAATCTGAAGTTCATTAAATGGCGCCTCTCCACCATGCCAGTCTGGATTACTCACGAAAATAGTTTTTTGCTTGGGTTGCCATTCTTTGAGTAGATAAGGTCCTGAAACACTAGGTGTTGTAGTACCTACTTTACCGTCGACAGATTCCCAGGCTTTTTTACTGATAATGTTGCCAACAATGTAAGGTAAAGCAATAGTCCAAGCAGGTGGATAAGGCTCGTTAAAAACAATTGTGCCTTCATATTTGCTATTGACAACTACTTCTTTAAGTGGACCCCAATCGGGTGAGTTTGTAGATTTAACTTCGCTATCAACAATACGCTCGAAAGAATACTTTACATCTTCGGCAGTCATTTCGCCAAAACCATTGGTGAATGTTATGCCTTCTTTTAATTTAAAATCGATTGTAGTCGGACTAGTCTGCTGGATTGATTCAGCCGCATCAAGATTGTAACCCCACTCTCTGCCAGGTTTAAATTGAATAAGCTTACTATATATTAGGCCATGAATCTCTTCATCAAAGACACCTCCTGAAAAAGCCGGATCTAGACTTTTGAGATCACTATAAGCTCGAACTTTAACCACATCTCCCGCTGCCAAAGCAAGCGAGCTAGAAAGTCCTACTGCAAGCATAACTAATGCAATTATTGCTGTTTTAATTTTCATTTTTTTCTCCTTTTATTAATATATTGTAATTTAAAAGACCATCAGTTAAAGATAGCTCTTGGATAGTAACTTATAAGATCTAGACTAAAAAAGCAAGAATGGTCATTTTCTAACTTACAACTTAAATCATACATCAAATTTATACTTTAACAATATCGCATAATGAAAATAGTAGACGCATAAACACAAAAAAGTGCTTCACTATGCTTCACTTTTTTTGTAAAAATTGAATTTTTCCAGCTCCATTTCTTTATCAAATGGGAACATTGGTTTTGGAAGTCGAGAAAATTTAAACTGAGAATAATCTGAACTACAGACACCGGGTCCAGCCGCCATAATAATGTTACTAGTAATCGATTCAAACCCCGCCCTGAAATGGACACGAGATTTAATCAACATAAACTGGCTTTCTTCTGGAATCAGCCCTGCATGGATAAAAAGTTCTGGCCCATATGGCTCCCATCCCTCCTCAGATATTACAATTGTTGCTGAACCAATATCGAAAACAACGGTACGGCCCAGACAAACTTTAAGACCTGTTTGAACTGGTGATGTAATTGTAAAACAACCATCAGTAATTTTTTTGACTATACCCGTACAATTGAGACCATGTCCAATTTGATTGATAGAGGGTACAGAATATTTACCACCAACTGTTAGAGTCATCTCATTGCCTTCTCCACAATCAATCAATCGGTCGACCGCCTCTGGATCACGGATTGGCGCCACAATGATTCCAGACAGGCCCTGTCTCAACATTTCATCTAAAACACTCATGTCGTCAGCACTTCCTCCGGAACCGGTATTATCACCATGATCAACAATCAGTACAGGATAAGATTCAATTTTTTTAGCTTTTTCAATGGAGTCAGACAATGGTAAAGGTGTATAGATAAAATCATAACGACGCTCCCATGCCATAGCACAGATTTGACTAACTAAACCCTTACCGAGATGATTTTTAACTGGCTCAACAGTTAGCACACTCAAAGAAACATGGGGTATGTCAGCGTAAGAAAATCCGCCGAACACTGATGCGTTCAGAATATCGGTATTATTTTCGCCTTCTATTGCCAATTCCATAATATCTTTCATTGGCTGATGCCATGTTGCTTGCATCATCATATGCACCATCATCGGAAGTGGTTGCCAGCAAATCTTAGTTTCTATGCCCTGCTCTATACAATTTAGCAACGTCTGCGCCGCTCTCCTTCCTGTCTCTCTCATGTCAATATGTGGGTAGGTTCGATAGCCATCAATAACATTACAATTTTCTACCATGGTAGAAGTTACGTTTGCATGAAAGTCTAATGCAACCGCAATTGGTATCTCAGGAGCAGTTTTACGAATCCGGCGTAACAATTCACCTTCTCCATCGTCATAGCTCTCAGTGACCATTGCTCCATGTAAGTCTAGCAAGATAGCATCACAACCGTTTTTAACGGCAGCACATATTTTTTTACAAATGAAATTAAATGCATCATCATCAACAATACCACTGGGCTCGGCATAAGCTGCAATAGGTACAATACACTCAACACCATACGAGCGTGCTATATCGAGTAATCCTGCAAACGCCATATCGGCATCACCATATAAGTCAATAGCCTGCTTACCAGAAGGTGGTTTCTGCAATCCAACAACTCTACTAAAAGCATCTAAACTAGTTGGAAGCAGTGAAAAGGTATTCGTTTCATGCTGCATCATTGCTATAACGATCTTCATAATCAAATTCTATTATTTGTGATTGATGGGTATATACTACAGATTGACATTTGATTCTACAATTTCGCAATTGCGAATATCCTGACGCACTAAAGCGCCTTTCCAGAATGATTATGTTATTTCTTCAAATTTTTCAGTATTTGAAAATTTAATTGACTCAAGAAAAACCTCTAGATACCTTTTCTTGCCATTTATGTTGATGAATTTGGACGCCATTTTCTAGAGCCTCTATGTTACTGTTTAAGTAG
>JABHDX010000054.1 GCA_018672815.1 Gammaproteobacteria bacterium
GCACCCGAGGTTGTCTTTGTAATCAATGATTCTAAAAGTGAGATTCTTTTTGTAGGTCCTGATTTTTATAAATTGATAGAAAATATTGAAGATCAAATACCTTCGATTAAAAAGATTGTGGCAATGGATGAAAACCACCCTATATGGGAAAGCTATGCATCATGGCGAGATGGACAAAGCAAAGACAATCCAAACCTTGTGGGTGAGTTCGAAGACGACGTGATACAACTCTATACATCAGGAACAACAGGCCATCCAAAAGGAGTGCGTATGACCAATAAAAATCTTTTGGCATCTACCCCAATGGTTGAAAAAAGATGGGGTGCTGATTGGCATGAGAAAACAGTGAATTTTGTTCTCTCCCCCCTCTTTCACGTAGCGGGTTCAAATATTGTAGTTATGGGAATAATTTTTGGGTGTAAAAATATCATTATTCCAGAACCTGATCCCACAAAGATTCTAGAATTAATTGAAAGTGAGAAAATAGAAACAGCATTTATGGTGCCCGCCTTAATCCTATTTCTACTGCAACACCCCAATTGCTCAAAAACTGATTTTTCATCATTAAGACAAATTGTCTATGGGGCATCACCGATCGCTCAGGATACTTTGCTCAAGGCTGTGGAAGTAATGCAATGTGATTTCTGGCAAGTCTATGGACTAACAGAATCTACTGGTATTGGTACCACATTGAGTCCTGCTGATCATAATGTTGATCTTGGGAAATTAAGATCGTGTGGCAAACCATACCCTGGTGTTGAAATTAAAATTACAGATGAATCAAACAACACTGTTGGACACAATGAAGTGGGAGAAATATTGATTAAATCAGAGGTTATTATGAAGGGTTATTGGAATCGACCTGAAGCCAATGATAACTCCATTATAGACGATTGGTTTTACACAGGAGATGCTGGCTACCTAGATGAGGATGGCTTCTTATATATCCATGACAGAGTGAAGGATATGATCATTTCAGGCGGTGAAAACATATACCCAGCAGAAGTTGAAAATGCATTGATGTCTCATCCCGATATAGCAGACGCTGCCGCTGTAGGAATACCCGATGATAAATGGGGCGAAACAGTTAAGGGTTTTGTTATTCTCAAACAAGATTCAAACATTACAGAAAAAGAAATCATTGCTTACACCAAAGATCAAATTGCAGCATACAAGTGTCCTTCTTCGATTGATTTTATTACAGAAATGCCTCGCAACCCCTCAGGAAAGATCTTAAGAAGAGAACTAAGGGCACCCTTTTGGGACGACGCTGAGAGAAATGTTTCATAAAAGGAACGACTATGTCTTACAAAACCCTGCTTGTTGAAAAAAATAAATCCATTGCAACTATGAGTTTCAATCGTCCTGATAAACTAAATGCGTTTGATAGAGAAATGGTACTTGAGACTCAAGATGTTATTGAGTCAGTGACTCATGATGATGTTATTAAAGTTGTAATTATTACAGGCATCGGTAAAGGCTTTTCAGCCGGTGCAGATCTTGGTGACCCAAGTGGTATGGATGATCATAGTAATGATCGCCTAGTCTATGAGGGCCTCGTTAATGGCTATATGCCAAGTTTGGTGAATATTATGAATATGCCTAAACCAGTCATTGCTGCTGTCAATGGACCAGCGGCTGGAATTGGCAGTGCATTTGCTTTGGCCTGTGATTTAATGGTGATGTCTGACAACGCCTATCTTAAGCAAGCTTTCGTCAATATAGCATTGATACCTGATGGCGGTCTTAATTGGTTATTGACCAAATCGATCGGTTATAAACTAGCCTATGAAATGGCGATTGAGGGTGAGAACATTCCAGCCTCTAAATGTTTGGAATTAGGTCTAACCAATAAAGTTGTACAATCTGAAGAATTAATGGCTGTAACAGTGAAATGGGCTGAATCTTTATCTAGAAAATCTTCACAGTCGTTAAGAGAAACAAAGAAAGTTATGAGAGCTGCTATGACATCCACATACGAAGAGGTGTTTAAACTTGAGGCCGAAGCAAATAATTCATTGCACAGTTCCGAGGACAGTCTGGAAGCTGTGCAAGCTTTCTTTGAAAA
>JABHDX010000055.1 GCA_018672815.1 Gammaproteobacteria bacterium
AGCAGGCATGACTAATAAAGAGGTGCTTCACTCTGCCACGATAGCACCTGCTGAATTTCTTAATATTCAAAATGAAATTGGCACTATTGAGGAAGGTAAACTTGCTGATTTAGTCATTCTCAATCAAAACCCTTTAGAATCTATTAAAAATACTCAGGATATCTACTTAGTCATTGCTAAAGGGATTGTTCAATGAAACAGCTTATTCTTATATCAACACTCCTGTTTAGCTTTAATGGATGGGCAGAAGAGATTGAAATCACTGAAGCCAAGATCAAAATGTCTGATGGTGTTTTTTTAGCAGCTGATGTTTACTGGCCTGCAGGGGCTGATAAGAAAGATCGATTTCCAATTTTGTTGGAGTACTTACCTTATCGAAAAAATGAAAGCAGATCTCGAAACTATTCCCTTTATTCCTATTTCTTAGAACATGATTATCTCGTTGTTAGAGTTGATATGAGAGGCACGGGAAACAGCGAAGGATTAACGATCCCCTATGAATATTCAGATATTGAATTAAATGATGGTGAAGAAGTGATTGATTGGTTATCAAAACAGGAATGGTCAAGTGGCAGCGTGGGTATGTTTGGTATCTCTTGGGGTGGATTTAACTCAATTCAAATGGCTATGCGAAATCCGCCAGCCTTGAAAGCTTTTGTAGCCATAATGGCAACTGAATATCTGTATCAAGAAGATGTCCATTACATGGATGGTATTATCGTTGCTGGGGATTCCTGGATGATGAGCAATGACCTCTATAATGCTTTACCAGGCGCACCTGATTTTAAGATGGACGAAGAATGGCTAAAGAATCGTTTCAATGTAGAACCCAGTGTTTATACTTATATGGAGCAGCAGCGAGATGGTGAATTTTGGGATAGAGCTTCAGCTCGTAACAAATATAACTTAATTAAGGTACCTGGTTATCATATTGGTGGTTGGTATGACGGTTATCGTAACAGTCTGCCAAGAATGTTGGAAAATGTTGAGGCCCCAACAAAAGCAATGATTGGACCCTGGGATCATGATTTTCCACATAATGCAGCATTAAAACCACAAGTTGAATGGCGTGCTGAGGCTGTTCGTTGGTTTGACCATTGGATGAAAAATATAGATACAGGAATCTTAGAAGAACCAGATTTTGCAATTTATATTCGAGATTATCACCCCCCTGATGACTCTATAGAAAACATTTCAGGGTTCTGGCGATGGGAAGATTCTTGGCCGATCAAAAGAATCAACAATCAAACTTGGTATCCAAAAAAAAATAATTCATTGTCAAAAGTCCCAGGCAAGAAAGGCTCTCATTTTTTAAAAAATATACCTTCCATCGGCTTGGAAGGAGGTGGTCCAACTATGTGGTGGGGTAGCATTCCGCCAGATCAGCGACCTATGGACGAAAATAGTTTGGTATATGACTCAGAGGTACTTATTGAGCCCATCGAAATTCTAGGTAGGCCAATAGCTAACCTGCATGTATCCGCTGATGCGAAACGTGCTAATTGGGTTGTTAGGGTCTCTGATATTGCTCCTGATGGTCAAGTTACACAGGTAGCTGGAGCCGCTTTTAATGGGACACATAGAAATTCTTCTCGAGAACCAGAAGATATAATACCAGGCGAAAAATTTTTACTGAATATTGAATTACATTTTACATCATGGATCTTTAACGAAGGACATCGAATTAGAGTAGCCATCAGTAATGCTCAATGGCCCATGTTGTGGCCCTCTTCATTACCCGTCAATACCTCGCTAGAAATTGGAGGAGAAAGTACTTATATTAATTTACCGATAATGCCTTCTGGAAAAATAGAAACTCCTAATTTTAAAGAACCTAGAGCAAATCCAACATTAAGAGGATATGAAGTATTGGATGCAGGTAATATTACAGGATATGCAGCGATCAGCTCTATTCAAAATGATCCTAATACTGGTGAAAAATTTGGTCTCGCAACCAATTCAGGAGCCACCAAATATCCTTGGGGTGTTGAGCGATACGAAGAAGAAATTGAACATAGAACTTACGATAATAATCCAGCAAATACAACCGTTTTAGGGCGATATAAAATAACCGAGGAATTAAAGGACAGGACTCTTGATTTTGAACAGAATGTAGAATTTAGTAGTGATAAAGAGAACTTCTACTTAAGTTTCCATCGTTGGGTATCCGTTGATGGTCAACTGCATAAAAAGAAAGTATGGTATAAGATTATACCTAGAGACTTTCAATAGAAAATTTTAAATGAAAAAACTAATCCTCATAATAACGCTACTCTGCAGCTTTAATGGTTGGACACTTTCTGACTACCAACCTTATGATGAAACAGCGGATGCAAAACAAGAGATTGCTGATGCCATCAATCTGGCACAGAAATCTGGCAAACATATACTGCTTGAAATGGGAGGTAATTGGTGCCCTGATTGCAGAACTCTTGGCGAATACTTTGTTAGGAAAGATATCAAATTATGGCTGGATGAACGCTTTATAGTTGTAGCAGTAGATGTCGGTCAATGGGATAAAAATTTAGATATAGCAGAACGTTATGGTAACCCCATCAGTGAAGGTATACCGTCTCTGGTTGTATTGGATGCAAAGGGTAATCTAGAATTTGCAACATTGGCAGGTGAACTCGCTACTGCTAGAAATATGAGTGGTGATGATCTAATTGAATGGCTAAAAGAAAAAATTCAACCGATACTTGACTAAGTTATCATGCCAAAAAATATTTCTGAAATGACAATTCTAATAACCGCTGCAGCCAGTGGTATTGGATCTGTGATGGCTTCAGAATTAAAATCAAAAGGTGCCACAATCATTATCTGTGATTGCAATAAAGAAACACTTGAAACATTCTCAAAAAATAATCCTGATATATACACCTATGAAACGGATATTCAGAATGAATCCTCCGTCAAAGAATTATTTCAATGGATTAATAATAAATTCAATGGACTTGATGCATTAATTAATAATGCTGGTATAGCCGGTCCCATATCTGATCTTGATAAAACTGATTTCAATGAGTGGAAAAATACTTTATCCGTCAATCTCAATGGTACTTTTCTATGCAGTAAAGAGGCCATACCTCTTTTAAGAAATTTTGGAGGGGGCTCTATCATCAATATTGGATCCACCTCATCATTATTTGGTACTCCATTGAGATCAGCCTACTCTGCTACAAAATGGGGGATTTCAGGTTTAACCAAAACATGGGCTATGGAATATGGAGCAGAAAACATAAGAGTTAATAGTATTTGTCCTGGATCGGTTAACGGAAAGAGAATTGAAGGAGTTATAAAGCAAGAAGCCATAGATAGAAATATCAGTGAAAAAGAGGTAAAAAAAGCTTATTTGAATCAAGTATCTATTCAATCCTTTATTGACCCTGAGGAAATTGTTGGCATGATTGATTATTTATTGTCCCCTCTTGCTAAAAAAGTGTCAGGACAAATAATAGCTATTGATGGCAATACAGAAGGCTTAAGCCAAATTAGAACAGAATAATAAGGAAATCTATGAAAGCAGGATGGTATGAAAATATAGGCTCAGCAGAAGAAGTAATTCAATATGGCGAGATGGATGATCCAGTCATTAAACCTGGTGAAGTACTGGTAGCAGTAAAAAGTTCTGGCGTAAATCCATCTGATGTTAAGACGAGAGCTGGAGCTAGAGGCGAACTACAATTTCCAAGAATTATCCCTCATTCAGATGGTGGTGGTGTCATTCAAGATGTGGGAGATGGTGTTGATACAAGTAGAATTGGAGAAAGAGTTTGGTTATGGAATGCAGCGTTTGGTAGAGCATTTGGTAGTTGTGCTGAATTGATTAGTTTGCCTACAGAGCAAGCTGTACTTTTACCTGAGCAAACTTCGTTCGATGCAGCAGCATGTCTTGGAGTACCAGCATCCACTGCTTATTATGGTGTATTCTCTGATGGATCCGTTGATGGACAAACTATTCTGGTCACAGGCGGTGCTGGAGCTGTGGGTCATTATGCCATCCAATTGGCCAAGTGGGGAGGTGCTACAGTCATCTCAACAGTCAGTGGAGATAATAAAGCAAGTGTTGCACAAGATGCTGGCTCAGATCTTGTCATTAATTATAAAAATGATGACGTTGCTAGCATTGTAAATGACTTTACTTCTGGTCAAGGTGTTCAAAGAATTGTTGAAGTCGAGTTTGGTGGTAATTTAGAAATCAGTCAAAATATTTTGAGTCCCAATGCCGTTATAGCCGCTTATGGTTCTGTGGCTGAAGGCAATCCAGCAATTCCATTTTACGATTTAATGTTTAAAGGAACTACATTAAATACCTTTTTAATCTATATCGTTTCACTACAAGCGAGAAGCAATATTGTCAACGGAATAACAAAAGCACTCAATGACAATGCATTGCATCATCAGATAGCACAAAGATTTGGGTTAAATGAATTGGTAGCAGCACATCAAGCTGTTGAATCTGGTTCAACAATAGGTAATACAATTATCACCATTGATTAAATGAAAACTATACAGAATATTTTCAATGAACTGGGTATGAATTCAGTTGAGTTGAATAAAGGTACATTAACAGTAGAGAGCCCTATTGATGGAGCAGAGATTGCAAAAATAATGATGCATTCGGAAGCTGAAATTGAAACAATACTTCAGAACTCAGTTGATGCATTTAATGAATGGAAAATAGTTCCCGCACCCCAAAGAGGAGAGTTGATTCGAGTATTGGGCAACAAACTGAGAGAGCGAAAAGAAATTTTGGGCCGACTAGTAACACTGGAATGTGGAAAAATTTATCAGGAAGGATTGGGTGAAGTCCAGGAAATGATAGACATCTGTGATTTTGCAGTAGGTCTATCAAGACAGCTCTATGGACTGACTATATCTTCAGAAAGGCCTGGACATAAAATGTCTGAATCTTGGCACCCTATTGGACCTGTTGGTGTCATCTCAGCTTTTAATTTCCCAGTAGCTGTTTGGAGTTGGAATACAGCATTGGCAGTTGTTTGCGGCAATAGTGTCATTTGGAAGCCATCGGAAAAAACACCTCTCACTGCCTTGGCCTGTCAACATATTTTCTCAGAAGCAATCAATGAAGTTGGAGGAATACCTCATCATTTATCACAACTAATTATTGGCAATGCTTCAGCTGGAAAACAACTGGTCAGTGACACAAGAGTACCAGTAATTAGTGCGACAGGAAGCACTGCTATGGGAAGAACAGTAGGACCAATTGTAGCTGGACGCTTTGGTAGAGCTATTCTTGAATTGGGTGGCAATAATGCAATCATAGCCTGCCCTTCTGCCGATTTAGATTTAGTTATTAGAGCAACTTTATTTGGTGCTGTAGGTACTGCTGGACAAAGATGTACAAGCACTAGAAGACTTTTTGTTCATGATGACATTTATGAAACACTCATACCTGCTTTAATTAAAGCCTATGAAGGTATAAAGATTGGAGACCCAATGGATGATACAACCCTAGTAGGCCCATTGATTGATGAGACAGCCTTTAATCAAATGAGAACAGCTATAGAAAATTCCAATGGTAAAGTAAGTGGTGGTGAAAGAATGCTTGAAGATAAATACCCAGATGGTTTTTATGTCAAGCCTGCAATTATTGAGATGGTCCCTTGCGGTCAAACGGTTCAAGAAGAGACCTTTGCACCCATTCTTTATGTGTATCGATTCCAAAATTTAGATCAAGCAATTGCTATGCATAATGATGTTCCTCAAGGGCTCTCTTCAGCGATTTTCACAAATGATATTCGTGAGTCTGAACTATTTACGTCCTCGATGGGAAGTGATTGCGGCATTGCTAATGTAAACATTGGAACCAGTGGAGCTGAAATTGGTGGTGCTTTTGGTGGAGAAAAAGAAACCGGTGGTGGCAGGGAATCGGGTTCTGATGCATGGAAAGGTTATATGAGAAGATCAACCAACACAGTTAATTATTCAACAGAGCTCCCTCTGGCTCAAGGTATTGTTTTTAATCTTGATCAAGACTGAGAAAATGAAAAATATTGTTGTAATTTTTAGTTTATTTTTTAGCTCTGTACTATGCCTAAATGCTGATGAAATCCCACGTATACAGATAGAAAATACAGAATATGTCGGCTCTTTTGATGTGGATCGAAATCAATTTATTTTTAGAGGTATCCCATATGCTAAGCCCCCTATTAATGAGCTTCGGTGGATGCCTCCCATACCTTACAAAACAGAAAAAACATCCATTGCTGCACAATCCTTTAAGCCAGCCTGCATGCAAGATAATGGAAACACCAATTGGTATCGCAATGTAGCAATATCATTAGGTAATCCAATTTCAATGGTACATAAAACTCCACCAATCTCTGAAGATTGTCTCTACCTCAATATTTGGTCTCAATCCTTGGATACAGAGCAAAAACAACCCGTCATGGTCTGGATACATGGAGGAGGAAACGTTAATGGATACTCTCATGAGCCTAACTACCTTGGGTATAATTTGGCTCAAAAAGGTGTTGTTGTTGTATCAATCAATTTCCGATTAAACGCTTTAGGTTATCTGCCACACCCTGAAAATCCAAATAGCTCAGGAAATTATGGGTTAATGGATCAATTGACTGCATTGAAATGGATTAAAGATAATATTATACAATTTGGCGGTGACCCTAATAACATCACCCTCTTTGGTGAATCATCAGGAGCTGAAGACATTGCATATCTTATAGCTTCACCTGCAGCACAAGGATTATTTCAAAGAGCCATTTCACAAAGTGGTGGTTTTATAGACTGGGTGAAAAAAGATGAAGGGTTAGCGCTTGGCATAGAAATCCAAGAAAAATCTGGCAGTGAAAGCTTGGCCGCCATGAGAAATATCTCGGCTGAATCCATTGTAAAAATAAGAAGCTCATCCGATCTTTACTATAAAGTCTCTGTTGATGGAGACCTGATTCCAGATGATCCATTTAAACTCTATTTAGATCAGAATATTAACAATGTAGATCTCTTAATTGGTAGTACTAGAAATGAATATATGATGTATGGTAATCCCAATATCACTGATCAAGAAACAACTGATTGGGTAGAGAAAACATACCCAGAAGACAGTAAAGCTATCCTAGAATTGATGACAAATAAAGAACCAGTGATTGCCATGGATCAACTACAAACTAATAGAGATTATTTGTGCCCTTCAGTTTTTATTGCCAGACAACTATCGAAGAATGGGAACAATGTGTATCAATATATTTTTGACAAAGAACGTCAAAATAGCGAAAGCATTAAAGCTTATCATGGCGCTGAGATACCCTATGTCTTTAATACACATGATGATTGGCTACCTACAGATCCAATGGATTTAGAATTAACTGAAATCATGATGGAGTACTGGGTTGAATTTGCAAAAAAAGGAACGCCTAATTCTATTAATAATCCAACTTGGAAAGAATTTGGTGATGATGAAAATTATCAAATCCTTGATATTCCAATTCAACAATCTAATAAGAGTGAATTTGAATTTTGTACCCTTCTTATAGAACAAATGAGAAAAAGAGCATTCTCTGATTAATTTTTTTTAATACAATTCAATTCTAGATAAATCAATCTCAGCCTCAAAATCTTTACCCACTGCAACAATACCGATTGACCTTAGTGTCGATGGACTGAATGATTTTGTTTGATAGAAATTAGATTTTTTGAACTCACTGAAAGGTAATAAAATATCTTTCCAACTAGTATCGACACTAAATTCAGCTGAATAGTATTGCCATGGTGCTGGAGTATAACGAGTCCTTAAATGAATTTGATAATTCTCATTATTACCTCTGACTCTAATCTTAATGCCTTTAAAATCATCATTAACACCTTTGATACCAGTAGCAAACTGAATAAATCCTCCATTATTTTCAGTGCTAACAATGCCAGTCATTCGATAAAATTTTTCATCGTCTTTCTCTAGATATTCTAGTTTTCCTCGTGAAACACCGCCCATTACTGTATCGGTAAAATATACCCACTCTCTGTCATCTTTATTTTTTAAATCGTCTACAATCATAGCTCCCCCATTAGGGCTCATTAATATCATAAAAACAAATAAACAAACTTTATTCATAGCTTACACTTCGAGAAACAAATCGTTTTAGATGCATGAATAGTTTAAAACCATTTTCATAATACCGACGAAATGTTATTTAAATATTCTGGAAAATTATGAAAACTTTCTTTAATTTAATTAATCCTTTTATGAAATTACTATTGAGATCGCCACTCCATAGTCTTATTAGTAGAAATACTATGATTATTAAATATGTAGGTCACAAATCAGGAAAAGTACTCTCAACTCCTATCAGTTATGTCAAAAAAGAAAATACTATTTTGTCATTTGCTGATCCTATTCACCTGTGGTGGAAAAATATACAAGTAAATGAAGACGTTGAACTCACCATTGAAAGAAAAATTTATAAAGGAAAAGCAAAAATTATTGAGGATCAAAATGAAATTATTGAGAACTATAATTATTTTTTAAAGATTCTACCTAGGAGTGCTAAGTTTTCTAATGTGCAACTTGATGATAAAAATCATCCTGTTTTGAATGATGTCATTGCCGCTTCAAAGAAAGTAAAATTTGCAAAAATAGTTCTAAATTAGATGAAAAAAATACTAATTATCGTTTCCTTCAATAGCAAAATAAGTACCTAAGAGTAATAGAAATAACTGCTCACTAGCAAATAAGATAGAACCGCGATCGCCAAAGAAAATACCCCAATTAGAATGGGCAATCAACAAAGCACCAATCATTATTACCATTACTGCACCGCCAGATAGTCGAGTAATTAGGTTACCAGCCACATAAGATTTAGTTCCAATTAAACCACCCAATAAAATACCAATACCAGAAACTATTTCCCCCCATGCAATTAGATGAGCTGTAATCTCAGGAAACGGAATACTTTTTATTGATAGCCAATCAATAAAACTCTGTTGTATGGGTATCTTTCCATAGCCGTGAAGAAAAAAAGAGACGCCAAGACCTATTCTTAATAAACATATAGATATTTTTTTTAAAGGTAATGCTAGTCGTTCGAGCATGTCATTTAATTTATGCATCTCTCAATAATACACCTCCAACAACTCAACACAAAATGACAATCTTGACGTAGATTGCTAGGCTTTGATAATGATAGAAAAATCAAAGACAGGAATTGCATTAGCATTGGATGATTGGCGAATATTAATCAATGATGATTGGCGATCCTTAACACTTGCTCTTTATATGGTATTGGTTGGTTATGGTGTGCTTGTAGGCATACCTGTCATTAGTACAGCATGGGTCACAAAATTAGGTTTCAGTGAAATTGAAGTCGGAAGAGTCGCTGGTATGGATCTTGGAGGTTTATCTGCAGGAGCAATTTTTACTGCTTGGGTTATTAACCGCATCAGTAGAAGAGTATTGGTGCTTTCAGGCATTATTATTGCTGTTATAGCCAATGGCTTATGCCTCAAATACACAGATTATGATACTGTTCTATGGCTTCGATTTTTAGCAGGTTTTGGTAGTGGTATCTATACAGCTGTGGCCGTTGCCATTTTTGGTATGTCAATCCGACCTGCACTTGCCTACAACCTAATGCTCTTTAGCTTTGCTTTCTCACAAGCACTGGAAATGAGAGTTTTACCTCAGCTATCAATGAATGGTATTTATTGGGTTTTCATTGTGTGCTTCTTGTTAACACTTCCTTTTTTAAAATGGATCAAAAACTATCCAACAACTAGGGCTATAGAAGAAACATCGGATAAAGCTATTTCCAATAGTAAGTATGGTCTCCTTTTACCCTGGGTCTGCCTTTTTGCCATCTTTCTAACCTACATTAATATTGGAGCTTACTGGACATACATTGAACTTGCCGCTTTGGACAGTAATACCAATCCTAACTTGGTGAGTGAAGTTCTGGTTTGGGCATCTTTGTGCTCACTTTTAGGTTGTCTATTTGCAACCTTATTGAGTAATCGTTTTGGATTATTAAGACCGCTTTTGATGGCATTATTTACCATGGCGATGGGTGTGGGAATGTTGGCATTTGGTATCAATGAACCTAGATTTTTAATGAGTGTTTTCACCTTTAGCTTACTTTGGGTATTCACTGATGTTTATCAAATGGGTTCACTGGCTAATTTTGATAATGGCGGTCATTATGCTGCCTATTTGCCTGCCGCACAGGGGCTAGGTCAAATAGTAGGACCAAATTTAGCTGCATCCCTATTGGGTTTAAGCATTGGTTACCAGGGTGTTTTCATCATGTGTTGGTGTGCAGCTATGATGGCAATGATCATATATTGGATACTTTATAGATACCTCAGAAAGCAGCATCCATCAATTGCTGATGCATCTTGACAGGACTTTTTAGCACAAACAGTTGACCGAGATATAGCTTTAGATTGACCTTAAGTACCACTCATAATCTTTATTGCTTATCTGTGATGAAAACCTATCGAGTTCACATGACCTGCAATGATGAAATATCCGACAAAATTCCTTGTCAAGGTAATCAGGCAAAATGGTTGCTTGATTAAACTCATCCAAAGCATCCTGCCATTTGACTGGTAACGTGACCTCAGGATCTATGACCTCACCTTCATTAATCATCTCAGATGGAGACATCTTTTGTTTCAATCCAGCGTGCATTCCAGCAAGTACAGCAGCCACAACCAAATATGGATTGGCATCGGCTCCTGCAGAACGATGCTCAATTCTGACATTATCATCATCTGAAAGCGGGATCCTTAGCGATAGATTTCTGTGATTGGGTCCCCAGTTAGGGGTAATGGGTGCAAAAAATCCAGGTGCGAAACGTCTATAAGAATTGGCATTGGGACAGAATATTGCCATCCCCTCTTTCATGGTTTCAGCTAGACCACCCACTGCATTTTGAAGATTTTCATTAAATCCAGTTGAGTCTTTTTCATCATGAGCAAAAATAGGATTACCAGAACCATCTTTCAAACTGACGTGAATATGCATTCCTGATCCTGCTGATTCCAAAAATGGTTTTGCCATAAAGGTTGCTCCCATTCCAAACTCTCTTGCGGTTTCTTTTACTGCTCTTCGTAGCAACATGGATTGATCGCAAGCCAATAAAGCATCAGAAACATGATGTAAATTGGTTTCAAACTGTCCTGTTGAGAACTCAGAAATTGCAGTACCCACAGGAATATTTTGTTGATCACATATTTCCTGAAGACGGTTAAAAAATGGATCAAGCTCCCTTAGATCCTCAAGCGAATACACTTGCGGCCCAGCCTGATGCAAGATTGTTCCCGGTGTTGGGCTATGTCTCGGCATCACCATGAGACCATCGTGATCTGAATATAAATAGAATTCGAGCTCAACAGCGATAGTTGCATACAAATCGTCATCAGCCAGTCTTTTGATGACTCTGTTTAGAATGTTTCTTGCTTCATAAGGATAGGGATTTCCATCCCAATCAACTAATGTAATGAGTACTTGTGCCATTTCTTTCTCAAGCCATGGAACAGGGTTCAATGAACCATCTACTGGATGACCAAATATATCAGGGTCACCATCATCACTTCCAAGTATTAGTCCATCTATGACATCACCACCGGAATCCAACAAAGGAGTGGCAGCACAGAAATTAAGTCCTTTCTCAAAAAGAGATTCAGCCTCATAAATATCGACTCTCTTGCCACGAATGATGCCATTGTTGTCAGGCATCATGACTTCAACACCTTTGGTATTAGGATGCTTTTCAAGAAATTTTTTTAGTTCGGTCACGATCAGTCGTTCTTTCCAAAAACGAGATTTCGTCTCCATTCAAGTGCTGCTTTTATGCCTTCTTTTTTGAGTACAGTATAGAATTCTGATTTTTCATCATACTCGGTTGTCTCAAGTAACATATTCGCCTCTGATGCATCTGCAAGTGCAGATCTCATGCCGCTGATTTCCATCGTTTTATTGATCGCTTTTTTGGTAATCGCTACAGACATCATGTCATTGGCAGCTATGGTTTTTGCTAAATCCAAACCAGTGGATTCAAGATCTTCCCTCTCAACCACTCGATTGACAAGTCCCATCTCATAAATTCTTTGAGCGGATATGCGTTTATCGGCACAAAGTAAGAGTTCTTTAGCCAACTTGGGTCCTGTTAACCAAGGTAAATTTAGAACGACAATGCCACTAGCTATGGATACTTCTGGCTCTCCAAATAATGCACAAGTTGAGGCCACTGTCAGATCGCAACTCAACGCCAACTCCATGGCACCACCCAAACAGTATCCTTGAACACAAGCAATGGTTGGTTTGGGTGAATCCCAAAACCGCATAATCGTATCAAAGTCATTTTGCAATGCAATACGTATGTCTTCATCTTTGTCTGATGACCAAACCTCATCGTCAAGATCAAAGCCCGCTGAAAAAGATTTTCCATTGGCTTTAACCACAATCGCACGAATTGAATGATCTTCCTCTGCTTTATCCATAACCGCATTTATCTCAGCCATCATGGAAGTATCGATTGCATTCAGTTTATCAGGCCTATTTAAGGTCAGTACTGCAATGGGTCCATCGACCTCATATGTGAGTGAATTACTCATAAATGTTTACCCGAGATTGTACCAGATGGATTTACTTTGCGTATAACCCAATACCGATTCAAAACATGAATCTTTGGTATTACCCGATTGCTTATAGCCACCGAATTCAAAAGTCATATCACCGACATCGTAACAATTGACATAAACCATTCCTGACTCTATGGCTTTGGCCATGTTATGTGCTCTAGTCACATTACTTGTCCAAACAGAAGCACACAGTCCATAGATGGTATCATTTGCCATTGCTGTAACTTCTTCCTCTGAATCAAAAGGTATGATTGAAGCAACCGGTCCAAAAATTTCTTCTCTTCCAATTGTCATATCATTATTAACATCAGAAAATAGTGTTGGCTCCACATAACACCCTGTCTCTAAGCCAGATGGAATATTGCCGCCAAACTTCAATGAAGCCCCTTCATTCTTTCCAGATTCGATAAAACCTAGAACTCTTTTTTGAGCTTGTGCATTAACCAAAGGTCCCATATTCGTATCTGGATCCAATGGGTCTCCTGGAGTATATGCACCTTGTCCTTTTTCAATAAATTGATCCACAAAATCGGAATAAATGGATCGCTCAACATAGATCCTAGATCCTGCATTACAGACCTCACCCATATTGGCATAAATAGCATCATAGGCAGTATCAACTGCAAGACCCATGTCAGGAAGATCAGCAAAATAAATCATTGGTGATTTACCTCCGGTTTCCAAGCTGACTTTTTTCATATTCGACTGTCCTGCATATTGGAGCAGTAGCTTCCCAACTTCTGTCGAGCCAGTAAAACCAATTTTTGAAACATCTTGGTGAAGTGCCAAAGCTTGACCAGCTTCTTCTCCATGACCACTAACTACATTAAGCACTCCTGGAGGACCGCCTGCTTCTATGAAAAGTTCAGCTATTTTGATGAGGGAATGAGGTGAATGCTCATCGGGTTTTAGAACTATTGAGTTTCCTGCTGCCAATGCGGGAGCTAATTTCCAAACACCCATCAGTAAGGGATAATTCCAGGGTGAAATTAAACCGACTACACCATAAGGCTCTCGAACAGAAAGATTCAATGCTTTTTCATGGGTGTTTGCAACTTTCCCATATATTTTATCAATGCATTCAGCCATGAATCTGATATTCACAGCCGACGCTGGAACATCAACACTAATACAATCAGCAATAGGTTTACCCATGTTCAATGAATCAAGCAATGCCAACTCAGCGGTATTTTTTTGAACCAAATCAGCAAACTTCATCATGATGCCCATACGTTTTCTTGGTGCCATCTTGAGCCATGTTTTTGCCTTATAACTTTCTTTTGCCGCAGCAACTGCTTTGTCGATATCTTTCACCGTACCAGCAGCACAAGTTCCAGATACTTCATTTGTTGCTGGGTTAATGACTTCAATTTTTCCTCCATCTTCCGCATCAACATATTCACCATTAATAAATAATCGTCCTTCAATTTTATTCTCAATGTCGCTTGCTAATTTAACCCAATCTTCTTTTGAGTATCCTCTGGCTGTTCTTGCATCCATTATTTTTCTCCTTTGCTTTTATTTATTCTGCTGATGCAACGATATCAATGCATCCACTGCTATACAATTATCTTTGCTTAAAATTATTGGGTTTAAATCAATTTCTCGTATCTGTTCTTTGAACTCGACTGCGATAACTGAAAATCTTGATGCCAATTCAGAAAAAGCATCTATATCAACAGCTTCACTGCCTCTGTATCCATTTAAAAGAGGATTCATCTTTAAAGACAAAATAGCTTTTTTTGCTGTTTCTTTAGAAAAAGGTGGCATCAAAGTAACTACATCTTTTAGAGCTTCAGCATAATAACCACCAAATCCAATGGTCACCATTGGCCCAAGTTGTTGATCGGTGGTCATACCAAGAATCATTTCTATGCCATTTGATTCGATCATTGGTGCTACCAATGAATCGCCAGGTAAATTAGTTTGCAGTTCTTTGTATGATTCTAACAATACTTCTTGTGATTCAATATTCAAATACACTGCATTGAGTTCTGATTTATGAAAAACATCTTTCACAGCAGTCTTTAAGACCAATGGAAATATCATCTTTGAAGATATCTCACTCAAGTCACCTTTGTTAGTAACGATAGTGCTTTCATTGGCTTTAATACCAAACTCAGAAAACATTTTAAGTGCATCAGCTTCTCCAAAAAAATCTATTGTGTTTAATTTTTTTTGATAATAAATCACTTTTTCTTGATCAAGAACTATGTCTATGGATTCTGAGTTTTTAAGGAAATCTCTGTATTGATGCAAACATCTGACCCCGGCAAGAAATGAGTATAAACCATCGATAACAGGAGTTCCGTTTTGAGTTAATTGAAGCACCAAAGGATCAGTGCCTGTGCCTTGCCTATTACTCACCAAAAAAACTGGCTTCCCTGTTTGCTGATTGGCTTTATCCAAATAATCAACGTATTCAGGAAATATTTTACCCAAAGGCCCTCTGTCCATCACGATGGCCCCCATTGAGGCATTCGAGTCGCTTAGCATAGCAATCATGGAATCAATCATGATTTGATCGGCATCCCCCAACCCTTTGCCCCAAGCATCAAGTGGGTTAACGGCTGGAAGACCAGGATCAAGAATTTCTTTGAGTTTCTGAGTCGTATCATCTTCAAGCTCTGCAAACTCAACCCCTTGTTGATCTGCAATATCAATAATGAGCTGTCTTTCACCACCAGAATCATGCATAGAGACCATGTTTCCATTTGCCAATGCATACGGTTGGTCAAACATGATTAATGTCGTCGCAAGCTCATCCATGTCGGCAACCCTTTGGATGCCATATTTTTCAAACAAAGCATTGTAACAATCATCAACCCCAGCCAATCCACCAGAATGAGAAACCGTCAATTCTGCAGAGCGTTCAGTTCTTCCTGTTTTTAATACAATAATGGGAATCTTTCTTTCATTCGCCAATTTAAATGATTGGATCATCTGGTCTGGTTTACGAATGGTTTCAAGAAACATTCCAACCACGGTTGTACTTTCTTGATGAAGAATATAGTCAAGGTAGTCCTCAGCCCCGACTGTAAGCTCAGATCCCGATGAGACAGAAAGATTTAGATTGATCCTTTCCTCACAATCAATAATTCCAGCAACACCAGAACCTGACTGACTGATAATACATATTCCTCCCGGTTCATGATTAGGCCTCGAGAAGTGGCCATTTACCCAAACTCCTTTCTCGATATGAAAAAAGCCCATTCCGTTTGCACCACACAAAAGGATGTCAGCTTTGTTGAGTTTTGCCTGAATACGATCTTTTAAGTATGGCTTCTCATCGTCATCCAAATATAACATCGACATCATTGACATTGCTTTGATATCGGCATCAATAGCAGCATCGACCAAGCCCTCTATTCGTTCGTCTGAAACTGCAAATATTGCATGTTCAACTTTTTCAGGCAGGGATTTAAAATCCGGATAACAAGGTATGTCAAATGCATCTTTATTTTTAGGATGCAGCCCAAATAATTTGCCCTTAAAGCCTCCATGCTGGAGGTTTTTGATCACGCGAGTTCCCATGCCGCCTGAAGTTGTTGCCCCAACAATGACAATGCTCTCTGGGTTTAACAGTGGGTCCAGGCGGTGTGACATATTCGCTTAATAGAGCTCTGCTGGAGTGTTTCTTTTTCTATCTGGGTCAAAGAAAGGTTTAGTGACAATTGTTGCTTCTTCCATCACTTTATTCCATTCCAAATCTTTCTGATAATAAATTTCAGCAATAATCTTATCCTTCCCTTTTTTCCATGGGTCATGAAGAGATGCAAAGGCGATATTTGCTTTAGCACTTGGTGAAAACATTGCCGAAGTAACATTGCCTATCTTCTTTCCAGACTGATTGTAAAGATAAGCCCCTTCTGCAGGTTTATTACCGTTAATATTTAGTTTTACAAAAGTGTATCGAGAGCCTTTTTTCTTTTCTTCTATCAGAGCTTCTCTTCCATTGAATACAGGTTTTGAGAGATCCACCAACCAAGACAATCCCAATTCAAATGGTGATCTGGTTGAGCCGGGCCTAATCGCTTCCTCTGCAACCATAAAATCATGACCTGGGACAAGTAAGCCGGCTTCGATTCTCACTAAATCCAGGGCATCTAAACCAAAAGGTTGTATGCCATAGATCTTACCTTTATCAAACAATTCATCCCAAAAATCCAAAGCAACATCATTGACCATGCATACCTCATAACCAAGATCACCAGAAAAGCCCGTTCTTGAAATGATGATTTCTTGTCCTCGGAAATCATAGTGCTTGATATCAAAAGGTTTCAAGTGCTCAATTCCTTCAAATCCCATAACCTTAAGGATGCTGCAAGAGGTTGGTCCTTGAACTCCTAAGCAAGCTATATCATCTGTAATTTCCTCTATAGTGACATCAAAACCTATTGCAGAATTCTTAAGGTTATCTAATTGTCTTTCTACGCATAAAAGCCAATATTCATTTTCTCTAATATGAAATACAGTTCCATCATCAAGTACTTGCCCTGCTTCATCACACCAAACCACATAACCCACTCTTCCCACTCCAATTTTATTCATGTCTCGAGTAAAAAAACGATTCACAAACTCAGCCGCATCAGGCCCAGTTATTTTTTGCTTTACCATCGGCGTATAATCAATGACTCCAGTGGTATTTCTTACAGCGAAATACTCTAGATCTGTTCTAAAGTAATTTGTTGAAACTGTATAGTCTTTCCATCGCGTCCATTCATTGAGAATATTCAATTCTGAAGTTCTTTCATGAAATGGTGTTTGATAAACTGATGTTTTGTAATGATCTTGTCTCAACATCCTAGGACTCCCTACTAATAATTTCATTTGCCGCATTTCTACCAGCCAAGCCCATTAATCCGCCGCCAGGATGGGAACCTGCTCCACATAGATAGAGTGAGTCGATAGGAGACTTATGTTGGGCCATTCCAGGTATGGGTCTCAGCATCAAAAATTGATCAAATGTTAATTCACCATGGTGCCATTGGCCTCCCGTTATGCCGTATTCATTCTCAATATCCTTGGGTGACAATAACTCAGCATGGACAACTAATTTTCTAATGCCCGGTGCCATTACTTCCAATTGATTAAGGCAGTTTTCAAGCACAACTGCATTTGACTGATCCCAGCCATCTTTTAGATCATATGCTGTATTATTGATAACAGCAGAGAGGACATGGTGTCCGTTAGGCGCTAGTGATTTATCATGTATTGATGGAATGATAATCTCCATAGGCAATTGGTCTGAATACTCACCGTATTTAGTAAAATCATGGGCCAATTCAAGATATTTCATATTGGGAGCATTAATGATTCGATGTCCCAAATCTTCAGAATCAACTCCCTTAAATTTAGGCAATCCAGATAAGGCCAGATGAAGTTTTGAGGTATTGCCTCTCATTCTTATATTACTGATTTTATGAACATAGTGAGCTTCTAGATTCTTCGGTCCAACCAAGCACATAAAGGTACTCTTGGGGTCAATTCCAGAGACCACGATGTCCGCATTGACTTTTTCACCAGACTCTAAAATAAGTCCTCTAACTTTGTTTTTTTCATCCAAGTCAATCTGTTTGACAGGAGAGTTTATATGAATCTTAACGCCTGCCGATTCAGCGGCATTTTTTAGCGCTTGAGAGTAAGAGCTCATTCCACCTTCAGGGATAGCATAGCTCCCTTGTACACCGTTTAGATCACCTGTGAGTTGATGCAAAAAGGTAATAACACTGTTATTGGTTCTCGGCCCTAAACGATTCCCCAAAAGAGCATCAAGGGCAATTGACCCTTTAATATGTTCGTGATCAAAAAATTCATTCAAAACATCATGAATATTTACGGCAATATATTTCAACATGTGTCTCATGGAGTTTTTACCCATACTTCTCAGGTTCCAACCCAAACTCATCAGACGTGTCATATCTTTTCTGTCTCCAGAACCTAATCTTGGTGGGGGTATTTGATAAGATTTTTTGAAAAAACCTGAAAGCTTTTTCATTGTCTCTCTAAATTCTTTATATTGTTTTTGCTCATTCATGGTAATGTCATCCCCACTGACCTTGTCGTCATCAAAAATCAAAGCGTTACCATCGGGATTAATGGATATTGTTTTCAAGCCACTGGCAACAAAGGTTAAGCCATGCTGATCTAGTTTTAATGTTTTGTGAATCTTAGTATCAGTCTGATGCAATAAATGAGCAGCTCCTGGAACCTTATAGCCATCAATTAATTCCTTAGTCGAGGCCATGCCCCCAATTTCTGAACGTGATTCAAAAAGTTCCACATTAAATCCTGCCTTTGCTAGATAAGCTGAACTCACTAGGCTGTTATGACCACCTCCAATAATGGCTATATTTTTATTTTTTCTAGTCATCGTTTTCAGCCTCAGGAACAATATTTTTTCGTTTCAAATCGTACAATATTTCTCTAGCTGCATTGGCTCCTGGAGCTGCCATGACACCTCCTCCAGGATGCGTGCTGGACCCACACATATAAAAACCCTTAACAGGTCCTCTAAACTGAGCATAACCTGGGAAAGGTCTGTTAAAGAACATTTGATCCATTGTCAATTCACCTTGAAAAATATTTCCCTCGGTTAACCCAACTTCATTTTCAATATCTTGGGGTGTTCTGATCTCTGCATGCACAATAAGATCTTTGAAATTAGGACTGTAATTACCAATTTGATCAATAACAGTTTTACCAAAGGCTTCTCTGTCTTCATCTGTCCACTCACCGGTTGCTAGTTTGGGTGGAGCGTATTGCACAAAAACTGACATGTAGTGTTTTCCTGGTGGTGCCATTGTGGGATCTGTCATAGTTGGAATAAGCGTGTCACAGTAAGGGTCTTGTGACCATCGACCGTTCTTCCAATCATCATAGGCTCTCTCAATTCTATCCAATGAATCAATAAAATGCATGTCGGCATAAATCAGAGGATTGTCTTTCCCCATAGCTGGGAATTCGGGCAAACCATCTAGAGCAATGTTTAATTTTCCTGATGATCCATTGAACTTATAGTTATCGACTTGTTTGAGTAATTTCTCATTCAAATCCAAAGGATCAAAAAGGTCCTGATAGGTGCGACGAGCATCTAAATTAGAGACTACATTTTTAGCATAATATTCATCCCCATTTGCTAAGACAACGCCTTTAGCTTTGCCATTTTTGACTTGAATCTGAGTTACTTCTGCTTCAGTTATAATCTCCCCATCATACTCTTGAAGAGCTCCTGCAAGTGCTTTTGATACTGAACCCATTCCGCCTCTTGCAAATCCCCAAGAACCAATACTGCCATCGACTTCTCCCATATAATGATGCAAAAGAACATAGGCAGTTCCTGGAGAATATGGACCAAGAGCGGTACCAATAATACCGCTTCCGGATAGAGCCGCTTTAACGATATCTGACTCAAAATATTCTTCTAGGTACTCTGCAGCACTCATAGTGTAAAAACGAATGGTCTCATATATCGTTTTCTCTCCTATTCCATAGAGTCGCTTAAATAAATAGATCAATTCTTCAAGATCTTTTGGCTTGAAAGAAGTGGGGTCTGGTGGTGTTCTCAATAACAATGGCTTAATGAATCGACACTGTTTGGATACATCTCTTCCAAAACGAACATAGGCATCGGCATCTTTTTTAGAAAAACGTCCAATCTCTCTTCGTTGCAAGTCATGATCTGAATACCCACCAAAGATATTTCCATCCTCCATGAATGTGACACTACCTCCATAGGCGATGACCTGTAAGCCATGTTTTTGCAAGTTGAGATCTCGGTATATCTCTGGTCTCAATAAACTGCAAACATAAGAACAATTTGAATAGACCCAACCGTCATGAAGCTCTCTGCTAACCGCAGCTCCACCAATATAATCATTTTTTTCTAAAACCAGCACTTTTAAGCCAGATTTGGCAAGATAAGCTGCATTAGTCAGGCCATTATGTCCAGCACCAATTACAATTGCATCATAGTTACTCAATTCATTCCCCTTCCAATGTTCTATCTAATGCACTTTCGAAAGCATTCAACGTTGGCTCTAAAGCATCTTTTGCATGAGCCTCACAAACAAACCAAGGTTCTCTTGGATCAAATTCGCATAATACCCCAAACTCAAGCATCTCTTCAGCAAGTTTTTCATACAAAGGATAATTTGATGCTTTAAAATCTCTCGCATTGGTTGGTGAATTCTCAGAAAGGAACAAACCAGACATGGATGGATGGCCAGTAAAACAATGAGGTACGTCACGAGTGGATAAAATCTTGCTCACTCCATCTTTAAGCGCCTGGCCATAATCATGAACTGTTTTTAAGGCATCTGTGTTTTGCAGTATATCCAACGTTTTATTGGCAGCTGAAAGCGCTACAGAATGAGCTGTAAAAGTTCCGCCATGCAATACACCTCCATACTTAATCACTCTCATTAATTCTTCTTTTCCGCATATGGCAGAAATAGGATAGCCATTCGCAATAGACTTTGCATAAGTGCATAAATCTGCATCTATTCCATAGAGTTCTTGTACTCCGCCTTTAGCCACTCTAAATCCTGTTTTGACTTCATCAATGATCAATACAACATTGTATTGATCACATAATGAACGAACTGCATTCATATAATCTTGCGTGGCTGCAATGGAACAACAATTACCTAAAATTGGTTCAATAATTAAAGCGCCAATATCATTATGTTTTTCTTTGAGTAAATCTTCTAATCTTGATGCATCATTCATTGGAACAAGATGGATCATTTCTGAATTGTGTTTTGGAACTCCAAGACTGGATGATGCAAGAACAGGCGAGCCAACATTAGGATCCCACTCATCTAAATCAATATCCCAAAGTACTGAGTCTGACACACCGTGATAGCCGCCTTCAATCATAATGAACTCATCTCTTTTACTGTAAGCTCTTGCAACCCTTAAAGCTGCCATTACAGCTTCAGTTCCTGAATTTGAAAAACGAACTAATTCTGCGGAAGGAACCATTGATGATATTTTTTCAGCTAATTCATATTCTAATTCTGTAGAGAGAGCAAAAACACCTCCTATCTCCATACCCTGTCTTGCTGCTTCATCCACTCTCGGGTCTGCATAACCCAATATGTATGGCCCATAAGCCAGTCGGTAATCTATGTATTCGTTTCCATCAATATCCCAAAGTCGACAACCAGAAGCATGATCAATATAAATGGTTTCATCCTCTCCCCAATATCTAAAATTAGAAGTGACTCCCAGTGGGAGTTTACTATTGGCTTTTTTAAAATGTTTATTACTTTTTTCTAACGATCTTTGACTCATATATCTTCTCTGTATATATCCTTTTTTAAGGAATTAATTGAACTTTAGGCACACAACTGCGTTGTGGATATACAGATTAGTTTCTTGTATAAATAATATTGAAACGAGATTTTAAGAGATACATCATACGAAGATATGGTATCCAAAAGAAAATCAGTTGCATAGGAAAATTTTGAGAAACTTCAGTGCGTAGAACTTCAGATATAATTAAAACAGTGGATACGATCTCAGTTCAAGCGAATGGAATTGAGTTTGAAGTCGACACACAAGGCGACGGAGAAAAGCTAGTGCTTTGCCTGCATGGCTGGCCAGAGCACAGCATTACTTGGCGTTATCAAATGCCTTTTCTAGCTAATCTAGGTTATAAAGTTTGGGCACCTAATTTGCGTGGCTACGGAAACTCGGATGTTCCAAAAGGAATTAAAAACTATCAAATAGAAGTCTTGATGAAAGACATTCTGGAAATCATTAAGGCATCTGAAGCGAAAGAAGTTACCCTATTGTCTCATGATTGGGGTGCTTTAATTGCTTGGTACTTTGCAATGAGATATCCAGCCGAATTGAATCGATTAGTGGTTTGCAATGTACCTCATCCAGGTCCATGGCTAAAATCCATGAAGGCTGGCTTCGAGCAGTTTATGCGTTCTTGGTATATCTATTTCTTTCAATTGCCCTGGTTGCCAGAAATATTATCTAAGAATATACATGCAGGTCAATTCATTCGCTCTGGTTCAGCAAAAAAAGGGAATTTTAACGATGCTATTGTTTCTTTGTACGATGAAAATGCATCGGAGTGGAAGAAGAGAACAGCCATGCTGAACTACTATAGAGCAATCGTTCAAGGGGGTGGATTTTATCGTCAGTACAAGCTTGGCTTTCCAAAAATTGAAGTTCCAACATTAATGCTTTGGGGAGAAAAAGATCTGGCTCTATCTCTCAAAAGTACAATAGGTACGGAAAACCACGTAGAAGAGTTCACAATTAGATACTTCAAAGGCATTTCTCATTTTATTAATGAGGATGCACCAGATGAAGTCAACGCAATGCTACAAGCTTTTCTTGCAAATGAGGTAGTACCAGAATACTTAGATCTTAAGGATTGATTTATAACTTTTTAATTACATCTGATTTTTATTCAGAGTAATATTGGTTTTGCTGATTGAGCATATGGAGAAATAGAATGCATATAAATTTGCCAGAAAATACTAAACACTGGATAGGAATAGCTGAGAAGTTTCTTGAAACAACTCAACCTTGGGAAGTTGAAGCAGAGATGAATGCAGGCAAAGTTCCTGATGATATTGATAAAAAACATCGTCAAATGGCAATTGATTTAGGTCTATCCAGTATGGATATGCCAAAAGACATTGGTGGGCAGGGACTAAGCAACTTAGAACAAGTAGCTGTTTGGGAAGTTCTTGGACGAAGTACCAATGCTCTTACATGGTGCTTTTCAGAGCCACAAAGTTGGATGTTGGAAGCATGCAATCAAGCACAAATTGATGAATATATTCTTCCACTCATGAACGGCACAAGACATGAGACTTATGCAATCACAGAGTCAGAATCAGGATCAGAATTGGATGTCACTGCTACTGCAAAAAAAGTTGAAGGTGGATATTTAGTTAATGGGGAAAAATGGTTTGTCACAGGAGCCAATCATGCAGACTTTTTTTTCATTCAGGCGATCATTCAGAATGAAGGAAATGAAATTGGCGACGCACTTTTTTTTCTAGACATGGATCAAGAAGGCATTGAGCATGTCAGAACACCTCTTTTCTCTCATACTTTTGATAGTCATCATCCCATTTATAAATTCCATGATGTATTTATTCCAGAGAAAAACCTAATAGGCAATGAAGGAGATGGCATGAGTTTTTCACTTGCCTGGTTTAGAAGAGAAAGGTTAATGATAGCCGCAAGATGCTGTGGTGCTGCAGCTAGATTAATTGAGGAGGCTACTGAATTTGCAAAAGAAAGAAAAGTTAAAGGTGGGATGCTTTCTGACCAACAAGCCATCCAGTTTATGCTGGCTGATTCTGTAACAGAATTATGGGCTGCTCGTTTAATGCTCTATGAAACAGCAAATGCTCACGATCGAAATGATGATCTAAAATCACTGCATTATCGTTGTTCTGCAGTTAAATTATTTGCCTCTGAGATGGCAAATAAAGTAGTTGATCGTGTTGTTCAGATTTTTGGTGGTAGAGGTTACATGAGAGAGTTTGCTGCGGAAAGATTTTATCGCGAACTAAGGGTTGACAGAATATGGGAAGGTACAAGTGAGATTCAACGAATAATCATTGCACAAGGATTAATAAAAAAAGGTCTGCAGGACCTTTAATGAATCAATACGTATCACCTAGAAGCTGGTTAATAATTATAAGCCTCTCAGCGATGTGGGGCAGTGCTTTTACTTTCATAAAAATTGCCATAACAGAAGTGGGGCCAATTAGCCTGGTATTTTTAAGACTAATTATAGCATCCATTATTTTAGGTTTTTTATTCCTTAGAAAGGAACATTGGCATGCCATTCGGAAAAATTTATTTCATATTTTTTTCATAGGTGCGGCAAATATTGCCATGCCTTTTTTCTGTTTTTCTTATGCGGCAAAATATATTAATGCCAGCTCAATGGCGATAGTCAATGGAAGCACTCCTCTTTTTGCTCTTGTCTTTTCTTTATTTTTTCTTGGTTTTAAATTTAAAGTGAATCAATTATTTGGCATTGTTATAGGTATAGTAGGACTGGTTATTTTTGTGGGCTCTGAATCTTTAGAATTCAATCTATTTCCATTAATGATCGCTATGCTTGGAGCATCTTTGTATGGTGTCTCTATGGTTTATATGTATAAATATGAAGTTCTCGAAGCCAAACCAATGTCTGCAATAACAATGATAGCTGCAACAATATTGATTAGCCCATTTTTGATTGCAGATCCAATTATTATTGATGTTCATGATTATAAAATTATTGGCAGCATTGTTTTTCTAGGTGTCTTTTGCACAGGGCTTGCCTATATTCCTTATTACACTTTGGTAAAGAGAGTGGGACCAATTAGCACTTCAATCTTAGCCATGCTCGTTCCAATATTTGGAATGCTATGGGCTTATATTTTTTTACAAGAAGAGATAACATTGAGAATGATTACAGGTTGTGCGCTAATTATTTTTGGTGTGCTTTTAACTAACTTAATGAACAGTAATAAAACTCATGAGAAAAACTCTAACATATAAAATTTTCAATCTTCTTATACTTGTAGCGATTGTGTTGCTACAATCATTTACTGCTGTTTCTAAAGAAGATAATGTCATTAATTTCTATAACTGGGCGGATTATATCGGTGAATCAACGATTAGGGACTTTGAGAAAGAATATGGGATAAAGGTTAATTACGATCAATATGATTCTTCCGAAATTGTCGAAGCAAAACTCCTGGCAGGAAATTCAGGATACGACTTGGTCGTTCACTCAGCCATGTACTCAAAAAGACTGACGGCGCTGAATATATTTCATGAAATTGAACCTGAAAAGCTTTCTAACTATAAACTTTTAGACCCGATGCTAATGAAAATGCTCGATGAGATTGACACAGGGAATCGAGTCATGATTCCTTATAGCTATGGCTCAACAGGAGTGAGTTATGATGCCAATAAAATCTTTGCCCGAGATCCTAATCCACCAATAGGCAGTGCTGCGATGTTATATGAACCAGATACCCTTTCTAAATTTGCAGATTGTGGCATCATCATGCTTGACTCTCCAACCGATGTCATCCCTCAAGCGCTTGTCTACCTTGGTTACGATGATAGCTCAAAAGATCCTAGAGAACTGGATGAAGCAGAAGAGCTTTTACATGGAGCAAGGCCATTTATCAAAAAATTTACATCCACCACATTACTCAATGATCTTGCCAACGGTGATGCCTGTATTGCAATGAGCTGGGCTGGAGATTATGCGACAGCCAAAGATCGGGCAGAGGAAGCAGGCAAGGATATAGATCTGAGATATTTTGTTCCTGAAGAAGGTGGGCTCCTGTGGGTAGACATTATCGTCATACCCAAAGATGCGAAGAATATAGAAAATGCATACTTATTGCTTGATTACCTATTACGTCCAGAGGTGAGTGCAGACTTTGTGAATTTGACACACTATGCAAGCCCAGTGCCTAATGCCAAAAATTTTATTAAAGAAGAAGTGGTTTCTGACCCAGCGGTATACCCTACACCTGAAATTATGGATCGATTATTCTTCACAGAGGTTGATCCACCAAAATACAGTAGAATTAAAACGAGGATTTTCAGTCGATTTAAAACAGGGATTAAAAAGAGAGAGCGCGAATGACAATAAATGAAAAGAATTACATCGAGATCAAAGGTGTCAGCAAAAATTTTGGTGACGTCATTGCAGTTGATAATGTCGACCTAGCAATAAAAAAAGGGGAGCTTTTTTCAATACTCGGGGCATCGGGATCTGGAAAAACAACACTACTCAGAATACTGGCTGGATTAGAAACACCAAGCCAAGGGAGCATCATGATTGATGGTATGGATATGACTACCATGGCTCCATATGATCGCCCAGTTAATATTATGTTTCAAAATTACGCTCTTTTTCCTCATATGTCTGTTTTTGACAATATTGCATATGGACTGAAGAAAGAAGGAGAAACTAAAGAAATCATTGAAGAAAAAGTCAAACGAATGTTATCGCTCGTTAAACTTGAAGGATATGATAGTCGAAAGCCCAATCAGCTATCAGGTGGTCAATCACAACGGGTTGCTCTAGCAAGGTCTTTGATCAAAGAGCCAAAAGTCCTGCTTCTTGATGAACCAATGGCAGCATTGGATAAAAAACTTCGTCAAAGCACACAGTTTGAGTTAATGGACAT
>JABHDX010000056.1 GCA_018672815.1 Gammaproteobacteria bacterium
TCATTTCTTAGCTGGATTAGCTCTTTCATTAATTTCTTTTCCTACTTCAGAGAATGTTACTGCTAATGAAGTACCTGAAGATGTTATTTTTAATCTTGGATTGGTATATGGGCCAAGTGTCTTGATCTTTGGTTTAGCATGTTTTTATTTTTTCTCTTACTATAGTATTACTCGTAAAAGTCATGAGAAAACTCTAGAAACTTTAAGTCAAAGACGGTTATCAGAAAAAAAACAGTGAATAAGATTATATTATCTTTATAATCTACTCACATCATTCAAATAGCGCCCGTAGCTCAACTGGATAGAGCATCAGCCTTCTAAGCTGAGGGTTAGAGGTTCGAGTCCTCTCGGGCGCGCCAGAAAATCAAACCTTCTTAAAATTCTCGACCACTAGTTATGTATATAGGGGAGGAAATATGGCGACCTGCCTTCGCCTTGCATAAAAGTTTAATTTTGAGACACTAAACGTATTGGTATTAAATTGAAAGTAAGCACATATGAAAAAGTTTTTTAAGTATTCGTTGTTAGTGATCTTATTATTGGTTGTATCCAATACTGCCACAATTTGGTACATGAATCGAATTCCACCACAGCTCAAAGAACCTAATTATTATAGGCTCTATAAGAATCAGGATTATCAGATTGAAGGTAAAGCTGGAATCTTTATTTCCCATCTCATTATGCCTGAAGATATGGAACCGATTGAATTTCATACTATCGCCATGAAAACCATGCAATATATTCCATGGCCGTTTAGTTATTTGTTTGCAAAAGACAGGGGTTCGGTATTGTTGGATGAGGATAAATTTTATGAATTTGATGAATTTGTTCCTACTAAACTGGTTGACTCCGATGGCAATGAATTTGATGACGATGGAGTTGCCTACATTGATAAATTTAATGCTGGATTGATTGAATGGGTTCCACCTTCAGAAACCAGACATTTAGATCATGGTTATTTTTTAATGAAAGATAAATTGACAGGATTGCCAACGGTTTCAAGTAAATTAATTAATAAAGCAAATGTCTATTATTATTCGGAACGAGGCATTACCGGAGGCAAGATGCCACATGCTTCTGGTAATTATGACATCGCATCTAAAACCATTAAGAAAATCCATGATAAGCATGGCAACATTCCATGGCGTTGGGTGTCAGCTGAAAATCTAGATAACGCCGAAAACTTGATGCGATCGATGCTCGATGAAGGGGTTGATACGGTGGTACTGGCTCCGCCGAGACCAATTTACTCTCATCATGAGGAATTTAACGGTAGTTTTAAGCATGCTTTTGAATACATCCACAAGTGGGAGGAAGAAAATAATAAAGAGATTAAAGTAATAATGATGCCGCAACTTGCACATTTTCCAATTATCCGGTCAGCTTATACCTCAATGCTTAAGGATAGACTGGACACTTTGCCAGAAAAAAGTTCAGTTAAATTGGTGGTTTCAGTGCATGGTATGGCATGGGACTTAGTTCCTCATGAAGCGTGGATTGAATTATCACCCACTTATGTTGAGCCTATGATGAAAGACGTTGTTGAACTCGCAAATCAATATAAATTTAACCGAGTTGAAGTTGTAAAAAGCCAAGATCACTTTGCTGACCCTTATAATAATCCTGATGGTAAATACCTATCAACGAACACTGCCTTTCTTGAAGGCATTGCAGATGATTTTGATTATGTAATTAATTTACCCATCGAGTTTTTTGTAGAGAATACCGACACGTTATTTTCTCATGCAATGTTCAATTTCGAGGGATTCGAAGACTTTAATCGTTATGAACCAATTGAATACACTGATTGGAGTGTTCCATACACTAGAGAATTTCTAATTGATGGAACTACAGTTATCTATAATGGGTTGCCAGTGGGTAAATACAATCAGTCAATCATCGAAGCATTTTACCAGGCAATTGATTCTCTACTTTCACAAGAACTTGAGTCTTTTGCATCAAGTAATGAATAAACTCAAGGATTAATAGTCTCTCCCATATTGAGTGAAACCAACTCAACCTCTTGATTTACAGGTAATACCTCTGGATAGTTTATCTCTCTCTAAATGCCTCATTAGCTATTTTAGTAACTGGTTGTATTAAATATTCTAAAACAGTCTTTTCCCCACTAACTATATCAGCTTGAGCTACCATGCCGGGAAGTATCTTTATATTTTTACCAATGGATGTTAAATCATTACTATTGACTGCAATTTCACAAATGTACCAGATAGTACCGTCTTGTTTTTGAATAGAGTCAGCACCAACATTTACTACTTTACCTTTAAGTGATCCAAATTTATTAAAGTCGAAAGCTGTCAATTTAATTATAGCCTCTTGCCCTGGAAGAACATATGCAATGTCTTTTGGGCTAATTTCAACCTCCACAATTAAATCATCATCTATAGGTACAATCTCAATTAACGATTCACCAGGCTGAATAACTCCACCATTAGTATTGACTAGTAGTCTATTGACAATTCCTTCAACTGGAGCTACTACTGTTGTTCTAACCAGTCTGTCCTTAAGAATGGGTAGTGTTTCTTCTGCTGTCATCAGCTCTGTTTCTGCATCTGATATTCTTTGTAGCAAGCGTATTAACTCCATCCTAGATTCCACTCCTTTCTCTACCAATGGGTTCAATATTTCAAGTTCTTCATTTAGAAGTGATAAGCTTTTTTCGGCTGCTATTTTTAGTTTTTTTTGTGCTGATAATTCAGATTCAAATTTTGTTTTATCAAGTAAGATTAGTGGCTCACCAATGCTTACAGAAGAACCGGTTTTAGTTAGAATTTCTTTTATGATTCCACCCTCTAGATTTTGTATGACTTGTATCTTTGAGGAGGAAATAACTCTACCTTGGCCCCTTGTTACTTCCTCAAGAGTTGCATAGTATGACCATATAAAAATGATGACCCAGAAAACTACAATGGAGTACAAAATAATGTTTGCTTTATGCAGTTGTTTTTTTTCTACCATCTTAGGTTCTCAGTTGTTTTAGAACATCTTCTTTTTTACCATCTAGTGCAATCGCTCCATCGGCTAGAATAATTATGCGATCCACGAGTTCCAGCATGGGCAATCTATGTGTGACTAGAATTAATGTCTTGAGCATGCTCAAATCAAGATTATTAAGAAAATCTTTTTCAGCATTAAGATCAAGGGCTGATGTGGATTCATCTAATACTAATATCTCAGGCCTTCCAACTAATGCTCTAGCTAGTGCTATAGATTGTCTTTGTCCTGTGGATAATGATTGTCCTCTGTCAGAGAGTTTTGATTCAATGCCACCCGGTATCATGTGAAGAAAGTTTTTAGTTCCACTTGACTCTAATGCTGTTTCTATTTCATTTTCTTCAATCCACTCTCTACCCATTAAGATATTATCTTTAATGCTGCCAGAAAAGAGTTGAAAATCCTGAAGCACTACTGCTAGTTTTTTTCTATATATATTTTTATTGATTTGTTCAATGGGCAGTTTATTGTAAGTTAAACTTCCTTGCGTGGGCATGTAGAGGCCCGATAGAAGTTTAATTAATGTTGTCTTTCCTGATCCGTTTCTCCCCATGATGGCAACTCTTTCGCCTTCTTTTATAA
>JABHDX010000057.1 GCA_018672815.1 Gammaproteobacteria bacterium
AAATAGAGGAATACTTAAAGGAGCAATTCCCTAAAACAAATATCATACGAATAGACAAAGACACCGTTAAATCTAAAAACAGTAGACAAGAGATGCTATCACAAGCGAAATCAGGAAAGGGAGAGATCTTGCTAGGCACACAAATGCTAGCCAAAGGCCATGACTTTCCCAATCTAACATTGGTAGCAATTGTTAATGCTGACCAAGGTTTGTTCGGCAGTGACTTTAGAAGCAGTGAAAAATTTGCACAAACATT
Organism: Gammaproteobacteria bacterium; assembly: GCA_018672815.1. The sequence goes on from JABHDX010000057.1 coordinate 257, forward strand.
GTTACAAGTCTCTGGAAGAGCTGGGCGCAGAAAGGAGAAGGGGTTAGTTATGATACAGACCTACAATTCTCAAAATCCCCTACTTAATAAGATTATTTCACAAGATTATTTATCTTTTTATAAAGAGGCAATAAAAGAAAGAGAGATGCCTCAGTGGCCTCCTTATTCACACATAGCCCTACTTCATGCAGAGTCTACAAAACAAGCCTCTGTTTTTAATTTCTTAAATCAAATTAATAACAATTGTTTAAAAAAGAATATCGGCTCCACATTGGTGCTAGGACCTAATGCCTCACCCATTGAAAAGAAATCAGGCCGATATCGGGGCCAACTTTTATTATTAAATGTCAGTCGAAAAGAACTGCATCAATTCATCAAAACAATGGATCTTTATATTCAAAAACAAAAAATAAAAAGAGAGGTTAGGTGGGCAATTGATGTGGATCCAATTGATTTATCCTAAAATACTCTTAAGTTAGCTAAAATAGAACATGAGGCAACTGTATTGAATAAGAAAATAACAAAAATAATTACTGCATCTATATTGAGTCTAGACATTCAAGATCAAAACTTGGCTGAGGATTTAAATGTAGAGGTTACTCAAACAAAAGATCTAAGTCATGGTGATTTTTCTTGTAGTGTCGCGATGCGACTTTCAAAGGTATTAAAACTACCGCCTTTGGATATTGCAAAAAAAATTATCAATACGATTGAAATCATTGATGGCATTGAAAGAATAGAAGCAGTGCCCCCTGGCTTTATTAATATTTTTCTAACGAAGTCTGAAAAAACACAAGTTTTAAAAAAGATACTCAAAGAAAATAATGATTTTGCTACAGAAATACCAGGCTCAAAAAACTCAGTGCTCCTAGAGTTTGTTTCTTCCAATCCAACTGGGCCTCTTCATGTTGGCCATGGCAGACATGCTGCATTTGGTGATTCACTTGCAAAACTACTTCGTAAAGCGGGCCATAAGGTAGAGACTGAGTATTATATTAATGATGCAGGCAGACAAATAGATATCTTGCTGATTAGTATTTTAATTAGGGCTTTAAATAAATTGGAAATAAAGAGTGCTCTTCCAAGAGCATGTTATCAAGGAGAGTATTTAAACCCTATAGCTGATCAAATAATTAAGCAGTCCAAAAACCTACTGACCTCTTTGTCTGTTAATAATTTTTTAAAGCAGGATGTTTCAGAAGATGTGGAAATAGATTTAGCAATCTCGAGTATGAAGAATGAAATAGGTGATGAGGTGTTTGAATCCCTATCAGGTGAAATCTGTAATATTACAATTAATATGATCAAAGAAGATTTAAATACATTTGGAGTTAACTTTGATCATTGGTACTCAGAACGATCTATGATAAATAATGGTTTAATCAACAACAGTATTAATGACTTAAAAAAACTAAACCTTCTTTACAAACAAGAAGGGGCTTTGTGGCTAAAAACAACTAATTTTAATGATGACAAAGATAGGGTTGTCTTAAGAGATGATGGTAGATCAACGTATTTTGCCTCAGATATTGCTTATCATGCAGATAAAAAGAAGCGTGGTTATGATCAACTAATAAATATCCTAGGCTCAGACCATCATGGGTATATAGGAAGATTAAAAGCTGGGCTTTCATCATTGAATTTTTCTCCAGAAGATCTCGAGGTAGTTTTAGTTCAATTTGTTAGTCTTTATAGGGGAAAAAAGAAAATACAAATGTCTACTCGTTCAGGTGAATTCATCCCAATGTCTGAGCTTTATAATGAAGTAGGCGTAGATGCAGCTCGTTTTTTTTATGTTTCAAAATCTCAAAGTCAGCACTTAGAGTTTGATCTTGAACTAGCAAAACAAACCAATAATGAAAATCCGGTTTATTATATTCAATACGCACATGCCAGAATTTGTCGTGTATTAACCCAAATGACTAGCCAAACAATGTCTTTTGAGAAAGCAATAGCAGAAAAAAATCTTGATAAATTAACAACGAAACATGAGGTTGAGTTAATTGCGAAACTCAGTGGCTATCCTGCGTTAATTAAACAATCAGCACATAACAAAACAATACACACATTGGCTAATTACCTTCATGAGTTAGCTCAATTATTTCATTCGTATTATGGTGCAGAAACATTTTTAATTGCAGACAAAGAATTAAGAAATGCGAGAGTATTGTTGATACAAGCAGTAAAAATAATCTTAAAAAATGGGTTATCTTTAATAGGTGTCTCTGCGCCTTCAAAAATGTAGTGGGTTAGCAATAATATTGTTTACTTTTTGTATTTAATATCTAAAGACTGAAGCTTTCTATATAAATTAGTTCGTTCCATACCCACTCTTCTGGATAATTCACTTATTTTGCCCTCAACAATTTCTAATTGGCGAACTAGGAAAGCTCTCTCAAATTGCTTTTTCGCTTCTTTCATGCTTAAAGTCATTACATCACTTTGCACTAAAAGATTTCCTTGAGGACCTTGCAGGGTTAATGTTTCCTCAATTTCTTCTATATTAATAATTTCTTTATCTTGTCTGGCTAAAGTGGCATGAACCATATCTATTAATTGTTTAATATTTCCAGGCCATGAATATTTTGAAAGCATGTTTTGTGAGGCTAAACTAAACCTTCTG
>JABHDX010000058.1 GCA_018672815.1 Gammaproteobacteria bacterium
AGGGGAAACATCTCTGGGATATCCGGTAATAAAAGTAGGTTCAATTAAATTATCTTCCACTGTTTTCTCAAAAATCTCAAAAAGAAGCTTCCCAGTTGATGCATCATCGTTAGTTTTAATTTTAAGTTCCTTGCAAGTCTTCAATAGAGTTTCTCTATCTCTTATTTTTTTTGGATCCATCTTAGGATTATATTGAATCACAGATTCTTCCAAGGTCATACGCTTATATGGACCGGATAGATCATATTCACTATCTTGATATTGAATGGTTGTCGAGCCGTTCAGCGCCATTGCTATATCAATAATCATATCCTCAACAAGTGTCATGATCTCTTCATAGGATGCATAAGCTAGATAGAGTTCAAGCATCGTAAATTCTGGATTATGCTTTGTTGATATGCCTTCATTCCTGAAAGATCGATTGATCTCATAAACACGATGTAGACCACCAACCACTAATCGTTTTAAATAAAGTTCAGGAGCAATTCTTAAAAAAAAGTCTCTATCCAAAGTATTGTGATGAGTAATAAAAGGTTTAGCAATTGCACCCCCAGCAATTGGATGCATCATAGGAGTTTCTACTTCCAATATATCCTTTTGGTCTAAAAAAGCACGTATCGTTGTGACGATTTTAGAACGCTTTTGAAAAACAGCTTTACTATCATCAGACATAATTAAATCAAGATAACGCTTTCGATAACGCGTTTCAGTGTCTGTAAGTCCGTGATATTTCTCAGGTAAAGGCCTTAAGGATTTCGATAAGACTTCTATTTTTTCAACATTAACTGTCAACTCATCTGTTTTAGTTCTAAATAAGACGCCTTCAACCCAAATAATATCGCCAACATCATATGTCTTAAAGTTGTTATACATTTTTTCATCAAGATTCTTAGAATTCAAAAAAAGTTGAATTGAGCCAGAACTGTCGACCACTTTTGAAAAGCTAGATTTACCCATGATTCTTTTCGCCATCATCCTTCCAGCTATCTTCACCGTCTTATTGGCATCACTAACTTCTTCTCTAGATGACTCTCCATAGGCCTCAAATAGATTTTTAATAGTTGTATCGATTTCGATTGAGATTGGATAATTAAAGCCTTCTTCTCTCAATGAGAGAAGTTTTTTCCTTCGTTCATCTACGAGCTTATTATGATCATCTTTTATTTCAGTCATTGATTATCCATTTATTTTTAAACACCTTTTTTAAGGCTTGCTTCAAGGAATTTATTGATATCACCATTCAGTATAGCTTCTGGATTACTGGATTCAATTTGAGTTCTCAGATCTTTAACTCTAGATTGATCTAAAACGTAAGATCTAATCTGACTGCCCCACCCAATATCTGCTTTTGTTTCCTCCACAGCTTGTGCCTTATCAACTCGCTTTTGATGCTCTAATTCGAATAATTTTGCCCTCATTTGCTTCATTGCGGTGGCTTTATTCTTATGCTGTGATCGATCATCCTGGCACTGAACTACTGTACCTGATGGCTCATGAGTAATTCGAACTGCTGATTCAGTAGTATTTACATGTTGACCGCCAGCACCACTAGCTCTATATACATCAATTCTTAGATCACTGGGATCCATTTCAATTTCAAAATTATCTTCAATTTCTGGTGAAGTAAAGACTGCAGCAAAAGATGTATGTCTTCTATTTCCTGAATCAAAAGGTGACTTTCTTACCAATCGATGAACACCTGTTTCTGTTCTCATCCAGCCGTATGCAAAATCACCTGTAATATGAATGGTTGCACTCTTAATACCCGCAACTTCACCTGGTGAGACCTCAATAAGCTTGGCTGTAAAATCATTGGCTTCACACCAACGTAAATACATTCTCAATAGCATATTGGCCCAATCTTGAGCTTCAGTTCCTCCAGAACCTGCTTGTATGTCTAAAAAACAATTGGAAGCATCCATTTCTCCACTAAACATTCTTTGGATTTCTAGCTGATTAATGATCTTCTCAAATGAGACTAAATCTACTGATAACTCATTGAGACTTGAGGCATCATTTTCACTCGTTGCCAATTCAAGCAATATCTCTGCATCCTCAAGGCTACTGCCAATCGACTCAATTCTGTTTAGTATTTTCTCTAAACGTGACCTTTCTTGATTGAGACTTTGGCTTAACTCACGGTCATCCCATATACCTGGATCATTGAGAGAGCTTAATACTTCATTAAGTCTTTTTGATTTCTTATCGAAGTCAAAGGTACCCCCTGAGTGAATCAAATCGCTTTATTAAATCATTAAGAACTATTTTTAATTGAGCTTCATCCATCATTTTAACTCCTAAAGAATTAATTCATTATGTCATATGTTTTTCTTAAATCTATGAACTGCTGAAGATATTCAGTACTGTTCTTGATAAAAACTTGTGAACGATTATTCTCCACAGCAATTGCTATTACTATTTTACTAATTTTAATACCTGTTAGCTCTTCAAACATCAAAGCATAGGCTGAAGATTGCATGAAATATCCATCTATCCAGCTTTCTTTTTTTGTTTTGGAACTAGTCTTGAAATCAATTACAGCTAATTCTCCATCCCATTCAGCTACGACATCTACTCGACCACCCACTTTCAAAGTATGGCTGTATAGAGGTGCTTCAATAGCCTTGATAGTGCCAATACTATTATCCAATAATTCAGTCAGTTGCATAAACATATCTTCGATATGAGGAGCTGGATCTTCAAATAAGTTAATCTGTGAAGCCATTTCATTTCTTAAATACATTTCTGCCATTTTATGAACTTTATTTCCCCTTGTAGTAGCTGCTTTTGTGATTGCATCTGCTTTACTATCCCCCACTCTTTTTCTCCAAGCTAAAATAGAGTCCTTGGATAATAGTCCTGTGATTGTTGTGACTGAAGGGTAAGATTCACCATCAGGTGTTTCATAAAAACGACCGCCATTAGAACTTTTTGCATTGAGCTCTTTTAATTGGACTAATTCATGTTTGAAAGTCATAGTTTGTTGATTCTATTAATGATGAATTATAATTGTTGTTTGGTAATGATAAATGATTTTTCAAATGAAAAAAGAAAATAAATTAGACATTGAAGAATTGGGACAAGGAAAAATAAAATTCAAAGGACAATGGTATAACGAAAGCCTAATTTTGTTTAATGAAGAGATTTTGACACCCTGGTTACATCCACATGTAGAAAAACTGCAAATTGAGGATTTTAAATTTGCACTTGATACTGAATGCGAGCTCATACTATTAGGTACAGGATTAAATCAAGTATTTCCGAATCGCTATTTAACGACTGAAATTTACAAACAAGGTAAAGGCATTGAAGTCATGGATACTGTGAGTGCTTGTCGAACTTACAATGTTATTAAATCTGAGTATCGATCTGTAATTGCAATGTTAATGATGAACTAGTTTTGAGTTATTTCGGTAATCTAGAAATTAAGAAATAAACTAGAAGTAGTAAACCTATATATGAAATCACTTTTAAAAACACATTAACCCCAACTTTTTATAGCAATAAATATTAAGAACATGAATATAATAAAATATCCTAACTTATCGATGTTCTTTCTGATAGTAGGCAATCCTTTTTCTCCACCAATTTTAGCTGCATAAGCAACTAGGTAAAATCGCAAACCTCTTGAAATAATAGTTGCGAATATAAAAAATATAAAATTCATTTTCATAGCACCAGCCATAATGGTGAAAACTTTAAATGGAATAATTGTAAACCCTGCTATTAAAATAACAGCAGGACCCCAAGCCTCAAACCAATCAACCGCTTGTTGGTAATATTCAATCAAACCTAATGTATTTATAAATTCCATGGCAAAATCGATTGCATAAAAACCAATTAAAAACCCTAGAACACCTCCTAATAATGAACCCAATGTGGTTATATTTGCATATAAAAAAGCTTTATCAGGTTTTGATAATGTCATGGGTGCAAGTATCACATCTGGTGGGATAGGAATAATGAACCACGATTCTATAAAACTATATAAAAATAAAATATAAATGGCTCCTGGTTTTGAAGCTAATCTGAGACAGTATTCAAAGAATGATGAAAAAAATCTCTTCATTGACTAATCAATTCACTCCATTCTTCTATGGATTTTAATTGCTCATAGTTGGTTAAATCAGAAATCAATGGCGTTATAGACACTATCTTATTGTGAATTGCATGAAAATCTGTGCCCTCATCTAGGTCCTTTGGTGGTGGAGGCGGGCCAACCCAATGAATATCATCACCATAAGCATCTTGATTTTGACTGTTGCTTTCAGGCATAGCTCTACGGCCTAATCGAGTGACTTTAAACCCTTTCAATTCGGTGTATGAAACATCTGGAATATTAATATTCAAAACTGGATTGGATGCAAGATACTCAATGTTGTTTTTTATCAGCTCACTTGAAACACGAACTGCTGTTTCAAGATGGTTTGGTTTCAAACTGGTAATGGAAATAGCAAGGCATGGTATATTTAAAAACCGGCCTCCTAAAGCAGCCCCTACTGTTCCAGAATACAATACATCGTCTCCCAAATTAGCTCCATGATTAATTCCACTAACCAATAAGTCAGGAGGATCTTGTAAAATCCGTGTCAGGGCCATAAAAACACAATCACTAGGTGTTCCGTTAATATAATAACCTTCGTCTTTAAATTTTCTAATTCTTAAGGGGTTTTTTAATGTCAATGAACTGCTAGCACCGCTGCAATTATTCTCAGGTGCCACCATTGTTACATTGGCAAACTGTGATAGAGCATCAAAAAGCATCTCGATACCTTTAGCATAATATCCATCATCATTACTCAATAAAATATTCAAAACTACAGTGATTTTACGATTTCTTTCATTCTGATTTGAACTTCATCAGAAAACCAGTTATCTGAAAATTTATTGCCCATCATAATTAATTCTTTATCTATTAAATCATTGAGATCTGATTTAGCATTCATTCGTGTAGAATTCATTGCAATTTCAGGAAGGGATACCAAATGCTCCAACCATTCAATCGATCTTGGCACTACTTGATCCATATCTACAAGTTCATTGATAAAACCAATTTCATAGGCAAATTCAAACTTCATCAACTTGCCTTGCATCATTAAAATATTAGCATGATTTTCTCCAACTAGCCTTGCAAAAGCTTTGAAAATCATTTTAGGTACAGTTAGGCCTACAAAAACTTCATTCATGCCAATCTTATAGTCTCCCTTAGCTGCAACTCGGTAATCACAAAATGTAGTCAATACTGCTCCTCCAGCTGGACTATGCCCAGTTATTGCAGCCACAATTGGAATTGGTGATTTTGATATTTTTCCCATCAAACCCCAAAATAAATGAAAAAATTCTGAGATCTCTGGTTTGGATAACGTGATTAAGGTCTTTACGTCCAAGCCTGCAGAGAAGATACCCTCATGTCCGCTGAGTATAAGCCCTTTGGCACCTTCTTCTATTGACGCATCAATTGCATTATGAATACTAACAACAAGGTCTTGATTTAATGCATTTACAGGCCTTCTATCCATCTGTATTTCAACAATAGACTTGCTGTAATTGATGTTAACTAGGTCCTTCATTGCGATACCTTGTTTTCATTTCCTTCGTTAATTAAAAAAAATTCTTCACCCTCTTTAATCATACCAATATCTGTTCTTGCTTTTTCTTCAATAGCATCTTGACCATTTTTCATGTCTTTAATCTCTTCTTTTAATCTATTATTTCGCTTGGTCAAGCTTTCATTTTCAATGGTTTGTAAATCAATAAGATTTTCTATTTCTTTCATTTTTTTGTAGCCATCTTTTTTTATCCATATATTAATTTGAAGAGCGATTAATAATGTCAAAAGAATTACAAATACCAACTTCACTATTATCTGATCCTATAACGTAAGTATCGGTTTAAATGCTTGTTTACCCAAATAATGTGCGTCATTGCCTAAATAGGCTTCTATCCTTAGAAGTTGATTATACTTCTCAATTCGATCGGAACGGCATAAAGACCCTGTTTTAATTTGAGTAGCACTAGTACCAATTGCAATATCAGCTATGGTTGTATCAGCAGTTTCACCAGATCGATGGGAAACAATGGCTGTATAATTAGACTCGATCGCTAGATTGATAGCCTCAAATGTTTCCGTTAATGTTCCTATTTGATTTGGCTTAATTAAAATTGAATTAGCAATACCTTGATCAATACCTTGTTGTAAAATTTCTCGATTAGTGACAAATAAATCATCTCCTACTAGTTGCACTCTTTTTCCAAGAGTCTCAGTTAAACCCTTCCATCCATCCCAGTCATCCTCAGCCATGCCATCTTCTATACTAATAATAGGATAATCATCAACTATTTTAGTTAAATAGTGAATAAATTCTCCAGCATCGAAAGACTTATTTTCTGATGAAAGATGATACCTATCCTCACTATAGAATTCTGAACTGGCCACGTCTAAACCCAAATAAATATCGTGTCCAACTTTTAACCCTACAATTTCAATTGCCTTGATGATCGTTTCAAGAGCTACTGTATTGTTCGGTAAATCTGGTGCAAAACCACCTTCATCTCCAACAGCTGTATTAAGGCCTTGTTTCTTTAAAACAGATTTCAAGGCATGAAATACCTCCACACCCCACTGAAGAGATTCTTTGAATGTTGAAGCTGCTACCGGCAAGATCATGAATTCTTGAATATCAATATTATTATCAGCATGCTCTCCACCATTAATAATATTCATCATTGGTACAGGAAATTTAAAAGCACTTGGGTTAAAGTATTGAAAAAGAGGAATGTTATTAAAATTTGCAGCTGCATGAGCAGTGGCTAGTGAAACAGCCAATAATGCATTGGCACCCAACCTTGATTTATTCTCTGTGCCATCAAGTTGAATCAATAAACGATCAATGAATTCCTGTTCCAATACAGATTTACCCTTCAGTGCGCTCTGAATTTTTGTATTGATATTTTTAACGGCTTTTTGAACCCCTCTTCCTAGGTAATGATCGCCTCCATCTCTAAGTTCCATAGCCTCTCTAGATCCAGTAGAAGCGCCTGATGGTACTGAGGCTTTTCCAGTTTTACCATTATCCAGTTGCATCTTTGCTTCAACAGTTGGATTACCTCTGGAGTCAAGTATTTGTATGGCTTGAATAGAGTGTATTACTGACATAATTTATATATTTGTATTTTTAAGAGTGAATTTTAATACTATTTTTTGATAAGTTCATCAATTGACTTTAAATCAGTCAACAGTTCTTCAATTCGATCAAGTGGGAAAGAATTAGGTCCATCACTTAATGCTTTTTCTGGTTCCGGATGTGTTTCAATAAAAATACCACCAATACCAACCGCAGTTGCTGCTCTAGCTAGTGGTGCGATAAATTCTCTTTGCCCATCTGAAGACTTGCCTTTGCCTCCTGGTAATTGGAGAGAATGTGTACCATCAAAAATTACTGGACAGCCTGTATCCCTTAATACAACTAAAGAACGCATGTCACTGACGAGGTTATTATAGCCAAAACTAAAACCTCTCTCACAAACTAAAATATTTTCATTACCGGTAGATTTTGCTTTTTCAACTACATTTTTCATTTCCCATGGGGATAAAAATTGTCCTTTTTTGATATTTACTGGTTTATTTTGAGCTACAACATTCAATATGAAATTTGTTTGCCTGCATAAGAAAGCTGGCGTCTGAAGAATATCAACAACTGATGCAACCTCATCCAAAGGAGAATCTTCATGAATATCGGTTAATATTGATATATCCATATTATTTTTTATTCTGTCTAGTATTTTTAGGCCTTCCTCAATTCCAGGACCTCTATAACTTTTCAAAGAAGTTCTGTTTGCCTTATCAAAAGATGATTTATAAATAAATGGTATATCAAGTTTCTGTGTAATTTCTTGAAGATACCCAGCAACTTCTTCTGCAAGTGCTTGGGATTCGATAACACAAGGCCCAGCAATCAATAACAATGGTGATTTATTGCTTACTTGTATTTTTCCAATATCTACATTCATTATATTAGCTTTGATTCCTCTGAGAATATAATACAGCAGCTTCTACAAAAGATTGGAATAATGGATGTCCATGAATAGGAGATGAAGTAAATTCAGGATGAAATTGACATGCCAAAAACCAAGGATGATCGATTAATTCAATCATTTCTGCCAATCCATCTTTTGAAAATCCAGAGAAAATCATTTTATGTTTTTCTAATTCTTCTTTGAAATTGATATTGAATTCATATCGATGGCGATGTCTTTCAAAAACAGAATTCTGATTGTAGATTTCTTTAGCCTTGGTGTTTTCTGCAAAAATACACTCTTGCGCACCCAATCTCATAGTGCCTCCTAAATTAGAATCTTCAGATCTGTTTTCAAGTGAACCATCTTTATTCATCCACTCAGTAATTAAGGCAATGACTGGTGAATCAGTATTAGAGTTAAACTCTGTACTATTGGCATCCGATAAGCCTAATTCATTTCTTGCATACTCGATGACTGCTGCCTGCATACCAAGACAAATTCCTAAATAAGGGACATCATTAGTCCTAGCATAGTTAATGGCATCTATCATACCTTCTATACCTCGGTCTCCAAAACCACCAGGTATTAGTATGGCATCCATACCTACTAATGATTCTGTACCATTTTTTTGTATTTCTTCTGATTCAACATAAATGATTTCAACATTAGTTTTTGTCTTAAAACCTGCATGTCTCAAAGATTCACTGAGTGATATGTAAGAGTCTTTAAAATCAACATACTTTCCAACCATAGCTACTTTCACACTTGAAATAGTATTTGCTTTAGCATCAATAATTTTACTCCATTCAGTAAGATCAGGTGCTGGTGCTTCAATATTCAATTTACGTACAATAATTTCATCCAGACCCTGTTCATTAAGAATAAGAGGAATTTGATATATATCTTCAGCATCATGGGCAGAAATGACAGCTTCTTCAGCAACATTAGTGAATAATGCAATTTTTTTGAAATGTTCCTTAGGAAGTGGCATTTCAGACCTACAGACCAGTGCGTCTGGTTGTATTCCTATTGCACGAAGTTCTCTCACAGAATGTTGTGTTGGTTTCGTTTTAATTTCAGCTGATGCTTTGATATAAGGAACTAGAGTTAAATGTACATATGCAACACTATATCCATTTTTCTCTATTCCCATTTGTCGAATGGCTTCAATAAACGGAAGTGATTCAATATCACCAACTGTTCCCCCAACTTCAACAATTGTAATATCGAAACCTTTAGAGCCTAATTTTATGTTCTCTTTGATTGCATCTGTTACATGAGGTATTACTTGAACTGTTGCTCCAAGGTAATCGCCTCTTCTTTCTTTAGCAATTACACTTTCATAAATTTTACCTGCTGTAAAATTACTATTCTTTCCAGTGATAGTTGAAACATATCTTTCGTAGTGTCCTAGATCAAGATCCGTCTCTGTTCCATCTTCTGTAACAAAAACCTCACCATGCTGATAAGGACTCATAGTTCCAGGATCAACATTAAGATATGGGTCCAACTTCATAATGCCTACTTTTAAGCCTCTGGCTTCAAGAATAGCGCCTAGAGATGCTGAAGTGACACCTTTTCCAAGAGCTGAAACTACACCGCCTGTTACAAAAATTAAATCTGACATACCCGGGTTTAAAACATTCCTATTTATATATTAATTTATTGGGATAGATCAGAAACATTAGCTAATGTAAAACAGCTTATCCCGGTCCTTCAAGTTAACAGATTATTGCATCTTCAACAATAATCAATTTTTTTTAATCACCATTGTTTTATGCCAATTAACAAAAAAACCCTCTTCCTTCTGAGATGCCATGTAATTCTGATTTAACCAAAGATCGGCTACTGATACTAGATCATCTTGACAATAAATAAGTGGTATTTTATCTCTTGTCCAAGGTGGTATTTTATTTTCTTGATAAAGATTTTTGAGTGATTTTTTCATATTGTGACCAACGGGTTTTATCAATTCTCCGCCTTGCCGATAAGAAATAGTTAATTTATTTTTGCATTTCTGAATAGAAAGACCATGACCATGAATAAATGTAGCCTCAATTGATCCAATATTGCTTCCTAGATTAATTTTCTTTTCAAGCTCCCAAGGAATCTTCACATCCACTTTATTTGGTTCTATATCTTTATTATCCAAGAAGTATAAATTATTATTATATTTTCTAATGCTGCACCCTTTCCATTCAATCACAGACTTGTCATTGTTATTTTCTAGTATTCGCCTCAAACCATTCTGAAAAGTCATCATAGATGGAATATTCATTCCATTTGCTAAAATCATATAGCGAATAATATTGTTAGCTCTTTCAAATGATTTTTCGTGAAGTTTTGACAACGGTAATTCATTCATGTTTTCGATTACACCAATATCTTCTTCAGCTACCTGATTTAAGATTTCTATATTTTGAGCTGATAATTGGGATAATCTAGAAACTGAAGTAGCAATAGATGGCCACCTTTCTCTAAATTCTGGAATAATTTTTTTTCTTAAATAATTACGATCATAATAAGTATCTTGATTACTAGGGTCCTCAATCCATTTTAATTGATGTTCTTTTGCATATTCCATAACAGACTTTTTATTAGCTGTTAACATTGGTCTAAAAATGATGCCTTTACCAAAAGGGTATTTTTCATTAATCCCTTGAAGACCATTCAAGCCTGTACCTCTAGCCATTCTAAGAAAAATTGTCTCCATTTGATCATCTTCATGATGGGCTGTTAGTAAATACTCATTTTCTTGAAGTTTTTCTTTAAGCATTTTATATCGATCATCTCTTGCTGCTGCTTCAATACCAAAACCTTTATGTTTAATTTTTAGTGCAATTATTTCCAAATCAATTCCATAATTCTTACATATTTTTTTGCACGATTGAGCCAACTCATTTGAATTATTAACTATATTATGATCAATATGTATAGCCCTTATTTTAGACTGTCCATCTAATAAATTATTCACTGCGTGAAGAAGTACAATTGAATCCATACCCCCACTGAAAGCCACACAAATATTATTGGGGAGAAGTGGTTTAATTTTGCTTTCTATGATGTTTTGAACTGAAGAAGAGTTTTTACTCATAACTCATATTTCCTTAAATTCTCCAATTTCTTTATATTTCATTCTTCTTTTGGTTAATAATTCATCTATATCAATAGTCTTTAAATAATTAATTGTTTGTAGAATTTCTTTAGCTATTTCCTGATAAGTTGATTCAGGGTCTTTATGAAAACCTCCTAAAGGTTCCTTTATAATTTTATCAACTAGACCTAATTTTGATAAGCTTTTTGAAGAAATCCCCATTGCTTCAGCTGCAGCATTAGTTTGTTCTTGGTTTCTCCATAAAATACTCGAGCACGCTTCTGGAGAAATTACAGAATAAATACTGTACTGCATCATTATTAGTGAATCGCCCATTCCAATTGCTAGAGCTCCACCCGAACCACCTTCTCCTATGACTAAATTGATAACCGGTGTTTTCAGAGATGCTAATGTAAAAAGATTTCTAGCAATAGCTTCACTCTGGCCTCTTTCTTCAGCACCTATTCCTGGGAAAGCTCCTGGCGTATCAATAATTGTAATAATTGGAATTTTGAATTTTTCAGCTAACTTCATCATTCTCATTGCTTTTCTATAACCCTCAGGATTAGGCATACCATAATTCCTAAAAATCTTATCCTTTGTATTATTGCCTTTTTGTTGTCCTATAAACATTATAGATGTACCTTTTATCTTAGCAGGTCCAGACACAATGGATGAATCATCAGCAAACATTCTATCGCCATGCAATTCTTGAAAATTTTCAGAAATTGCTGCAATAACATTAAGAGATTTTGGTCTTTTCGGATGTCTTGAGAGTTGAGCTATTTGCCATTCTGAAAGATCAGAAAAAATATCATTTGTTAGTTTTTTACATTTCGAATTTAGTTTTTCTATTTCATCATCTAGTTCAACAGGAGAATCGCCTTTGGAAGCTAAAAGTTTTAACTCCTCAATTCTTCTTTCTAATTCTATGATTGGTTTTTCAAAATCTAAAAAATCCATACTCTATAACTCTTATAAAACTAGTTCTATTCTACAATAGAACTAAAAAAATTAATTCCTAGTTAGGAATTGAAAATTATCAATACCTAATTCAGCTGTCAATAGTTCTCTTAGTTGTTTTGATGGATTAACGTTCCAGTGATTTCCTAACCTCAGTTTAATGTCATCCACATCATTCTTATAATTAATTTTTATCTGACATTTACCCGGTATATGAGACTCTAATAATTTTTTTAGATTCTCAGGATTAAATCTAGTATCACACTTAATCATTAATACTTGTGCTTTCTTTTGTATCAATTCTTCAAAATCGGTTGCTTCTTCTGCAACAAATTGCCATAAATCTGCAAACCTATCAAACCTAAGTTTACCTTTTAAATGCAGTATCTTTTTATCTTGTATCAATTCTCCAAAAGCCTCTCTTCTCTCTCCAAAAATAATAGCCTCGAGGACAGCAGTTCCATCTTCGATCTTAAAAACAATATTATTTCCTCTTCTTTTTGGCTCCATAATTAAGCCAGCTACTTCAATATATGACTCATTACTATAAGCATTGCTATTTTTTTCTGACTCCATCATTTTCTTAAGAGTAGAAAGACTAGATTTAGTGATATGCCTAGAATCATTCCTATAAGGGTCAAAAGGATGTCCACTAAAATAAAAACCAAGACTTTGATACTCTTTATGCAATAGTTCTTCTAAATTCCACTCTCTTCTTAATTCCAGATTTGGCTCTGACTCTTCAACATTAGATTCAGAATAAAATAAATTTGATTGTCCAGTCTTCTTTTCCATTGCCATGCGATTAGAATAGTTGAGTCCTAACTTAATAGAATTCATCAATGTAGCTCTACTCTCATCAAAACAATCTAAGGAGCCACTCTTGATTAAGCTCTCCAATGTTCTTTTGGATATTTTTGCTTCATTCAGTCTTTTTGTGAAATCAAAAAAATTCTTATACTTACCGTTAGATTTTCTTTCGTGTTCAATAGACTCAGCAACTAACTTACCAATACCTTTGATGGCGCCTAAGGCATATCTAATTTGTCCTTGCTTCTCGGAGATAAAGTTAAAGTCTGAATGATTAACACAAGGACCTAAGATTTTTATATTGAAATCTGAATCTAAACAATCTTCTTTCAATCTTATTAATTTGTCAGTGTTATCCATATCAGCTGACATTGAAGCTGCATAGAATTCATCGGTATGATGTTTTTTTAACCAAGCAGTTTGATAAGCAATCATTGCATAAGAAACAGAATGAGACTTATTGAAGCCATAACCTGCAAACTTCTCAATTAAATCAAATATTCTTTTAGCTGCTGACTCTTTCACACTATTTTTGATAGCACCCTGAATAAATATATCTTTTTGTTTCGCCATTTCTTCAGGAATTTTTTTGCCCATAGCTTTTCTTAAAATATCAGCACTTCCTTGTGAATAATTAGCTAACTTCTGAGCTATTTGCATGACTTGTTCTTGATAGACAATAACGCCATATGTTGGTTTCAATATTGATTCTAGTGTTGGGTGTAGATAATCAATAACTTGTTGTTGTCCGCTTTTTCTTCTTTCAATAAAATCATCTACCATACCGGACTGTAAAGGCCCTGGTCGAAATAGTGCAACCAGAGCAACAATATCATCAAACTTAGATGGTTTCATTCTTTTAATTAGATCTCTCATTCCGCTAGATTCAAGCTGAAAAATACCTACAGTTTTAGATGAAGATAAAAGCTTATAAGTTCCTTTATCATCTAACGGTAATTGCCTAATATCCATATTGTCGTCATTCTTTTTATTAATTAGATCTACGGCTTTTTGAATAACAGTCAGTGTTTTTAGCCCTAAAAAATCGAATTTTATTAAGCCTATGGATTCTGCATCATCTTTATCAAATTGTGTTACTGTTCCAACTTCATCATCTACTTTATAAAGTGGCATAAAATCCGATAAGTTACTGGGCGCTATAACCACACCACCAGCATGCGTTCCAGCATTTCTAACAAGCCCCTCAAGCTTCAATGAAAGATTCATCATAGCTTCTACTTCTTCATCATTTTCATATTTTTCAGCAAGCTCTGATGATTTTTTTAAAGCATCACTTAAGGTAATACCTATGTCAAAAGGTATAAGTTTTGCAACTTGATCGACCATTCCATATGGGTATCCTAATATTCTACCTACATCCCTTAAGACTGCTTTTGCAGACAATGTTCCATATGTTATGATTTGTGAAACCATTTCATTACCATACTTTTCGGAGACGTATTGAATTACTGAGTCTCTTCCATTAACACAAAAGTCAATATCAAAATCAGGCATAGATACTCGTTCAGGATTGAGAAATCTTTCAAAGATAAGATCGTACTTCATCGGGTCAATGTCACTAATATCTAAACAGTAGGCTACTAATGAACCAGGTCCAGACCCTCTTCCGGGACCGACAGGTATGTTATTTGCTCTAGACCACCTCACAAAGTCAGAAACAATCAAGAAATAACCAGAAAACCCAGTGCTATGAATAATTTTCAGTTCACTGTCAAGTCTGGTTTTGTACAATTCTTTCTTGTCATCAGGAATATTTTTTAGTTTCGAAAGTCCTTTTGTAGCCTCTTCACTCAAAAACTCTTCTATTG
>JABHDX010000059.1 GCA_018672815.1 Gammaproteobacteria bacterium
CATACGCCCAGTTCGCCAAATTGGTATGCAAACAACTAGTGTAAAAATAACAAATTGTCCCAAGCTATTTAAAAGGGCTAGGTTAAAAAATGTTTTAGAAGAAAAAATTAAAACTATTCCCAACAAGAAAGGATAAAGGGGACGAAAATAATTCATATCTGTTAATTATAGTTAAATTTATACTAATGAGCGGTTGGTATAATCAGGACCTTACCATTTCTACCGCCTTTTTCTGCACGTATGACGGCTTGCTTAATTTCTGAAACACTAAAACGTGAGTCAATATTGGCTTTGAGATCACCGCTAACAATTAGAGGAATAATCTTTCCAAAAGCAGCCTGTACTTCTTTCATTTCTGCTGCTTCATACCATTTGGTCAGCCAAAAGCTTCGCAAACGAATATCATTTGCAATAGTCATACCTGGATTCAGTGTTGCATCTTTTCCCGAAAGGACACCATAAGCAATTAAAGTTCCACCATAACCTAGACTATTTGCTAATCGAGTATAGGTATCACCACCAACAGCATCGAGTGCTAACTTAACAGGAGCATTATTGGTTGCTTTGGTAATCTGTGCAGTAAGATTTGGCCCATCAATAAGCACTACATCACCGCCCTTTGCTATCAAGTCTTCAGCCAAACCTTCACGCCGAACAACATTGATCGTCTTAATTCCTCTTTGTTTTGCAAGTTGTATAACGTATCCACCAACAGCTGAATTAGAAGCGCTCTGCACAATCCATTGACCTTCTTCTAGTTCCACAAAAGAAGTTAACATAAGTAATGCTGTCATGGGATTGACCACGGTCATTGATAATTGCTCAATCATATTTGAATCGATAGTTCCAAGATTAGGCAACGGAAGAAACGATACTGCAGGAGCTACTATTTCATCTCGCCATGTTCCAGTTTCACCGCCAACAAGAAGCACTAACTGACCCACCATTAAATGCTTTATTTCTGAGGATATTTCTAACACCCTACCAATCCCTTCCTTACCAGGTCTGTAGGGCAATACTGGATCGATACCATAGTTACCTTCGATCTGTAATAAGTCTGATGGATTAATAGGAACTGCTAATACCCTAACTCTAATTTCACCGCTCTTTAAGGGTCGTGAATGATCTTCCTTTACTTCAAGAACTTCTGCAGGGCTTCCCAGTTGGCTGAATTCTATGTATTTTAACCTTTCAGCGTTAGCATTATTAGTCAAAGTAGATAGAGCGATAGAGATTATAAAAAATGAAATATTTCTGACAATAGAGAATCGCTTCATAATATGAATCCGTTAATTTTAAATATAGTAGATGATACTCTTATTCCCAACCAATTAGATAGCCTTGAGCCATTTCTTCGCCAGTGGACCATAGGCGCTCTGCCATTGATTTATCAAATATGAAATTTTCACCACCAACAGTAACCGCATTGCAGTCCTCAAAGTAAGCACCGCTGACTCCCTTTAGAGTGGGACTAGAAGCCACATAAACCTGAGTGGCAGCCCCCTCTTGAACATTTTTTGCAATAAGGTCTCCAAACCAATCAAATGCTTTTCGCATGACTATAGGAGCAGTTCGAGCAATATTTGTTTTTACCAAACCCGGATGAATAACATTTGAAGTAATACTAGAGCCTTCTAATCGTTTAGACAGTTCAAGTGAAAATAAGGCATTGGCCAACTTGGATCGACCATAAGCTTCATTAGAATCGAATAAACCTTCGCCTCGAAGGTTGTCAAAGTCTATACCGACTAAAGGAGCTTGAATATAGGCAGACGAACTACCGACATGGACAATGCGACTTTCCTTAGCCTCTTTCATTAAGGGCATCAATCTGTTTACCAATACGAAATGTCCTAGGTAATTTACAGCGAATGTCCTCTCGACACCATTCACTAATTCCAATTCGCCAAATATTCTATTGATACCTGCATTACATACTAGGATATCGATTGGAAGACCGAGTCTGGTAACTGTGTCTATGCATTCTACAACCGATTGCAAGCTAGATAATTCTAAGGCTACAGGGGTAGTTTTTCCCGACACACCAGAACAGGCTCTACTAGCTTTTTCAAGAGTTCTTCCGGTACCAATAACATGTGCTCCCCTTAGTGCTAACACCCGCATGGTCTCATGTCCTAAGCCTGAATTACAGCCAGTGACTATGGCCGTCTTGCCTGTTAAGTCCAATCCTAAAGTCACTTCCTCAGCTGTCGATTTCGCACCAAAGAGTCCCACTGGATAATTATCGTCAATGCTTACAACAGGTCGATCTCCATCACAACCTATCAATAATGGGGTTGCAACTGCCGTTGTCCCATATAAAAACTCTCGTCTATTCATTTCTATCCTTTATTACTACTTTACCATTAAAAAACTTCACACACTTTTCCACTTAACATCCCTTTAAATAACAATAACTGACTTTGAGTCAAACTCTGACTTGTCCACCAAGAAGCATGTTCATCTCTATTACGCTTTTTATCAATAACTAGACCCCACATTGGTGCTATTTGACTTGGGATCATTGATTAACGAATATCTGTAACAAGATCATTTTCTTCGTTATAACCCAAATAATCTTGTGAAAACCACCGAAATCTCTCAATATCCTTTGCTTGTTGACTATCTTTGTCAACATTAGGGAGATGGTAATTAAAATCAAATTTCTTAATGCTGTCACCTGAACACCAAGTTATTGATTGAACTGTTCGAATTGCATCAACAAAATAAGTTTCTTCGTGCTGGTAAATGGACTTCCATAAAATTAAGTTGCCAAATGAAGGCTTAAGTGTAAGACGCTCAGGGATATGACCCCTAGAATATGCAAGGTCTATTGCTGCTGAAAGTGTTCTTTCATGTTGTATAAATCCTAAAAATAGATAAAAAGTAATCCATCCAATTGCAAAAAAACTAAACATCTTTTTTCGTGTCTTTATTGCAGTTAATGTCAGGATTATGACGGGTATTGTAAAGATTGGATCAACTATAGATATATTATTCCAAGCCACTCGCTGATCCGAAAAAGGCCAAAAAAGTTGGGTACCATAGGAAGTACAAGCATCAAGTAATCCATGAGTCGCATACCCCAAAAAACTTGCTATATAAACTATCTTGAGACTTATTGAACCTCTAAGAAATGGAAAAATACAAAGAGTAACCAACAAAGAGCCAAAGGGAATAAAGAAAAGTGAGTGACTGAACTGCCTATGATACTCAAGAAAAATAATTGGATCATCTGAAGATTGAATTAAAACATCTAGATCAGGTGCCAAACCAGCAAGAAAACCAATTAATGTTATTTGTAGAATATTATTGTTTCTAGCAGTTGACTGTGCAAATGCTGCACCAACTGTACCTTGAGTTATTGGGTCCATATTGGTTCTAAACTTTAATTACTCATCTTTCCAATTAGGTGATCTTTTTTCTATGAATGCATTAATGCCCTCTTTAGCATCATGTTTTAATAAATTATCTGTCATAGTCTTAGATGTATATTTATATGCTTCAGATAAATCCATTTCAGTTTGAGCATAAAAGGCATTCTTTCCAATTGATACAGTCATTGAAGATTTACTAGCAATCTTTTCTGCTAATTTACTCACCTCAAATGTTAGCTTTTCCTTTTCAACCAAACTATTTATTAGCCCTATCTCTTTTGCCTTTTCAGCATTAATAAAATCGCCAGTAAGAAGCATTTCCATAGCATTTTTCTTATTAACATTTCTAGAAAGAGCAACCATTGGGGTTGAACAAAAAAGACCAATATTCACTCCAGGGGTAGCAAACTTAGATTCATGAGAGGCAATGGCAAGATCACAACTTGC
>JABHDX010000060.1 GCA_018672815.1 Gammaproteobacteria bacterium
GCAGGTGAAAATATTGTTGATTCTTTCCCAATCTTTGCAAGTAAAGCATGATGCAATCCTTGTATTTTTTGATTCTTAGATAATCTAACTCTCCCCAACTTACTGATATTACCTGTTAAATAAATAGTATCGCCTTTGTTAATGTTAATTTTGCTAAAGCATTCAATTAATTGATCCTGATATAACTTATATTGTTCTTCGCTCATATTACTTTTTAAATTGATCTAAAAAACGTTCTGCCGCAAATACCTGATGGGGCGGGATGAATCGGGTTATGGACATTCCAAAAGATCTTTTATTAGCTCTTCCTTCATAATAACCCTTAACAATAGACTCTGCCTCCTCAACCAACTGGCTATGATCATTAGTAAGCGAAATGCAATTTAATTGCTTAAGAGTTTTTGGCTTTTCAGATAATGATAACTCTAAGTTTAGTGTGCACGCCCAGAAATTTAACCTGGGAAATAAAGATTGTAAATAAAATTGAGAGGACCAAAATAACTCTTTATCATTTGGAAAAGGAAATGGTGTATGTATGTATACCTTTTTATATTCAAGAAGTAATTCAATCATGGGCTTAATTATTTCCCAATACTCCTTATGGTTAGGGTCGGGAAATGGCCATAAACTTGAATCCAGTGAATAATCAAAATGCCCATAGTGTACTTTTGATATCAAGCCATTAGCTTGATCATCAATCAATAAACCAGATAATTTTTTATACCCTATTTGGGTCTCTATCATGGGAACGATTTCTAACCTAATATCATTTTCCAAAAATAACTCATGGATCATTACAATCGTTTGATAATTCTCTGTTTTAGGAAGAAAAATCCCCTTGATCGGCATGCCATTCTTTATTGATTTCTTAATAGCAACTACATCTTTATTAAAAAATTCAGAAGTTATAGCATTAACTCGGATATAAATCATAGAGTTAAACTCTTCTTTGAAGGATTCTGATATAGAAATTAAACCTTTCCTTGCTTCATGTTTAAGTTTCCTAGTTTTTTCAATATTAAATGGATCTTGGGCACTATCTTCAAGATCCAAAATAGCATGTATATTTTTATAATTGAGCTTATTTAAAAACCTTCTTGATGCCCTTGCTCTGGTTAATGGTAAGTATTGAATGATTGGAAACTCTGGACTCATGGTTTTATTGACTAGCATAATAAGATCAAGAATCAACGGATGTAATTAAATTACTATCTTTTAATGAATCAATTATCTCAGTCAATTCCCAGATTGGTTTATTTATTTTTTCTGCTATTGACAGTAAATCAGAATCGCCATCAATATATGTTAATAAATTCATCATGGTATCAACGTTTTCATTAGATTCCTTGGTACTGAGTGATGGGTATAAACCTCTTTTACTTAACTGAGGTTCACATAATACGATATTCTTAAATCGCTGATTTAACTCCAGACTTTCGATGGCTTTGATATAGACATTGTATGCTCCATTCAAGCCTTCCATACTGATAAAACTTAAGTCATCCAAAGAGGTATGATACTCATCATAACTTCCATATTTAGATCTCATAATGCTTGCAACTGGAAGATCAATACCAGGATAACAATATTGTCTTTCATCGCTCCCTCTATCCAAGAAAGAATATTTCTTATAATTTATTTTTAAATGATTTAACACATGAAGTGCAACCTTATCAGCCAATGTTTTTTCATTTCTGGATGGTAAATATGAATAATTATTATTATCTCCAACACATGTAACATTGAATCCAGCAATCATATTTTCTTTTAAGTGATCGAGATTTTTTGATAAATAAGCAATGGAACCAATAGTTTCAGGAATAAATATGAACCTATAGCTATTTCTTCTATTCTTTATTGATTGGAGATGTTTTGCTATATGCGTTGTTACGGCTGGACCAGACAATTCATTATTTGCCATTGAAGGATGGCAAATATAAGTTGAGAGGAATACTTCATCAGTAGAGCTACCCTCCAAAAATAACTCTCCATAGTTCATCACTCCATTGGTGAACTCACTATCAATGAATACTCTATAATTGCCATTCTTTAAGTTTTTCTTTTGCTCTTCAGAAATACAAAATCCCCAATCCCTTTCATAATATGACGTAATATAAGGTATGGCTGTTGGTTGATCAGGCAAAGAGTAAAGTTTGTTTTTAAGTTTATCCAAAGATAATGTTAGATCTATGGGTGTTGAGTAACCAACTACATGAAGGTTATTTTCTTTAAAATCAATAATCTTGTTTCCATCTGGATCGATTATATAAGCATCTTTAATATTCCATTCATCAGGTATAATCCAGTCAAAGCAATTTGTACCAGAAGGAATTTCGCGAATATTAAAATCTGGCAACTCTCGCTGAAGAATTGAAAGAGTTTCTCTTACTCCAGCTCCTGTAATGCTTCTATTTATGGGAAATAGCTCACAACATAAATCATATATTTGGTTTTCTTCGGGTTTACTCATATCTCAAAAGGAAGGTAATGATAGACTCAATCAATTAAATCTTCTAGCTCCAACATATCTTTAGGGCTTTTATCTAATTTAAGCTTTTTACCTAATACGAAATGCAGTTGATCTGGTTGAATTCCATGTCCAGGTCTTCTATAAGTCAGATCTTGTTCACAAATTTGATGCCCAGCCGGTAATTCATTTTTCAAAAAGATAGATCTTCTAATCAAATCTCTTTTTTCTTTGTCTTTCTTTGTTAATTCATTTTGGGCCATAGCTAGTTCAACATCTCTAATAGAATTAACAAAAGGCTTAAGTTGATGGGGTTCTAGCGACATAATGTGCTCAACACTAGGAGTTGATTTATCTTCAGTGATGGTTTTTTCTATAATATCAACACCCATGGCTAGTGCGGCTATATCTATCTGCATTCCAATAGAATGATCAGAATAGGCAATTGGATAAGAAAACATTTCTTTTAGTTTAGTGATAATTCCTAAATTAATATTCTCAACTTTAGCTGGATATCCAAATGAACAATGATGAATAATGATATTACTGTTGCCTTCGCTCTCAATAATATCGCATGCTCTTGAAACCTCATCTAAGGTTGACATCCCTGTATCTAATTGAATTGATAGACCTGTTTTAGCTGCAGCTCTGATCAAAGGAAAATGATTAATATCTGCAGATGCAATTTTGATGGTTTGACATCCCAGTTCAGCTGCAAACTCTATCTCATCTTCAAAACCAATCGTAACAAAAAAAGCCAAGCCAAGACTATCCGCATAGTTCTTAAGTGAGGTCCATTGATCACGAGAAAGCTCTCTTCTCTTCAAAATCTCATAAAGAGATTCTTCAATATTTCTCATCACATTAGTTTCTCTATTAACTAAAATATCATAAGAAAACATCTGCTGCTTATTGGAGATAAGCTTCTCTGAGTCAAAGATTTGAAATTTAACTGCATCTGCGCCTGACTCAGATGCTATTTTTATCAAATTTTTTGCTGATTCAACTCCATT
This sequence comes from Gammaproteobacteria bacterium, assembly GCA_018672815.1. The sequence continues at coordinate 3,481 of JABHDX010000060.1, forward strand.
GTGTGTGGCACCTATCTCGAAAGTGATAAAACATGGGTGTCCTGGACCTATTTTTTTATTATTAATTTCCATATATCTTATTCCATCATCTCCCATGAAAGTGGGGTCCCTTTTTTTATAACAACTTTAGCAGTTTTTCCTAATACTTCATCAAAATATTTCGGTTCTAACCCAAAGCTAGGTCTAATTCTTCTAATATTCTTAATAGAAATTTGCTCACCTACTTCTATATCTTCCACAACATAGATTGATCTTCTAAATCTTAAGTTCTCTTTCTCCTCATCTCTTAATTCATAATTAATCTTACCTAAAGACTTCCAGACACTTAAAGATTGTTTACATAAGCTGCCTAATTCATCTGGCTCTAGAGAAAATTCACTATCGGGACCTGTATGCTCTCTGCTTGTTGTGACATGTTTTTCTATAAGGCATGCGCCCAATGCAATTCCTGCCAGAGATGTATCAATACCCATTGTATGATCAGAAAGCCCCACGTCCACATTAAACTCAGAAGAAAGATCTGGTATTGTTTTTAGATTATATGCCTCCAAAGGAGCTGGATAGCTGCTAACACAATGCAGCAATACAAGTTCACTACAACCAGCATCTCTTGCTGTTTGAACAACTTCTGATATTTCTTCATAGTTTGCCATCCCAGTAGAAATAATAAGTGGTTTTTTTGTTGAAGCTGCATACTTAACTAAAGGTATACCAGTAGCCTCAAACGAAGCAATCTTATAAGCTGGTGAATTCAAATCCTCCAATAAATCTATTGCCGACTCATCAAATGGTGTGCTAAAGCAAGTCAATCCAATTTTTTTAGAATGACGAAATAATTCTTCATGCCATTCATATGGGGTTTGTGCCCATTGATAAAGCTTATATAAATTATAGCCCTTCCATAAACCTGTTGTGATTTGAAAATCATCTGTATCGGAATCAATCGTCATGGTATCTGCTTGATATGTTTGGAGTTTAATGGCGTCAGCGCCCTGCTCCTTAGCAATATTAATAATTTCAATAGCTCTATCAAAATCTCCATTATGATTAGCAGATAGTTCCGCTACGATATAAGGAGGGCAATTATTACCAATAATTCTTTTATCTATCTTAATCATAAATTCTTTACTCAATTAAAGTTATAGTAATTAAAACCCTCATCTTGATTAGTCATTTCAAATAAACACCTTTCAAAACATTTAATAGAAGCCATATTCTCTTTCTTTACTTTTGCCATTACTGGCAGATGATGAATCAGTCTGAATTGCTTTATAGCGCTGGATAATAACTCCACTGAAACATTTTTTCCACGCCATATAGGATTTAGATTAATTGAGACAACAGAATTCTTATCATTATTATCTATATCAAAACGAACCATTCCAATGGAGGTTTTTCTCTCTTCATCTTTTCCCAAATAAATAATGCTTTTTTTTGACTCTAATATTTTTGCATACCATATTTTATGATCCTCCCAGGTAATCCTCTCACCATTAACATACATAGCTCGTGTATGATCATCATTTCGCCATTCAAAAATATCTTTTGAATCATCAATAGTTGCTATATCTAATTTCATTTAGACTTGATAGTAACCACAGCACGAAGTTCATCACCTATTTTTTCTACTTGGCTAAATTCAATGCCTTTACTTCCTAGGTCAATAAAAGCTTTAGGGTAGTCTGGTCCATCCAACATTCTTATATGATTATAAAGTTGATCAATTGAGTAATTCTCAGGTATTTTACTATCAGATGGTTTTCTTCTTTTAAAAAAACGAGGTTCTCCAATTTGATCTATAGGCATAGGTTCATTATTAATAATATTGATAATCATCAATTCGATTTTTTTAGCAATTCTTGGAAAAATATCAGAGAGTGATCCTGATAAAGAAATATCCATAGATTCATAAATTGGTCCACTATCTAGATTTTTACTCATCTTCAGTGCATTAACGGGAGACTCCTCAAAATCTTGCATTATTAAATTCTGAATAGGGCTGCCTCCTCTACCATATGGTAATGGGGCTGTGTGAAATGCAACACACTCAAAAGTATCGAAGATATCTGAGGAAACTTTCCAGTTCCAATGAGGAAAGAATATATATCTTGGACTAATTCTATCTAAGTTTTCTTTATTTAAGTCTTCTTTGTTATTGATATAAGTAAAATCATATTCCAAGAAAGCTGGACTCTTTTCTTCATTAAGGAACCAATCTCTAGAACTAGCTATAACATATCTCTTCATCTTTTTATCTTTCTGAGGATTTGGAATGCCTCTGCTAGATTTAAACCAACCTGATTGCCTCTATAGTTAGCTAAAGTTTCTATACCATGAAGTGACCTCGAATGAGGCTCCTCCCTAATTTCACCTTGATATTGCATTAGAGCTTGATGCTTCTTTTCCCAAAATTCCTCAATTGAAATAAACATATTTGGATAAAAACTTGATGTTACATCCTCATGACTATAATCAGTTGCAGAGGGAATCTCAAATGCACGAATCTCCTTCCATTTTTCATCAGGTTGTGGCCTAAAAGCTGTCATTGTTGCTTCTGCTACAATCCTATGATCTATATTCAAGTCTGCAGTACTATGGGTATATACAATTGTTGGATGAACTTTTTCCTTAGCCGCTTCAATAAACTTAACAACATCCAATAACGGTATTGAATCCATTGAATTATCTGGAAAATTAGCATTATCCAGCCACTTAAAACCAAGTATTTCTGATGCATTGTGAGCAGCCTTTTGTCTATTTTCAACTATTTCATCAGAATGATTAGATCTAGCACCAACACCGTCTGTCATAGATATAGAAAAGACATTATCTCCTTCAAAAACATGCCTCGCAATCGTTCCACCCATTCCTATGGTCTCATCATCAGTATGAGCTACAATAACTAATATTATTTCATTCATATTACCGTTGGTTATTTTCTAAAAATATACTCTACGACCTCCCAATTAATAATTATTTCAATATTTTGATCTTCGATTCTATATATATATCAATATTATATCCATACCATCATAAATTTATGATGAGGATGTAAAATCTTTCATTATTGATTCCGTTATTCTCTTTGAGCCTAAACCATCACATAGACTAAAGGCTTTTTCTTGCATTGATAATAAAAGAGTTATGTCCTTATTACATGATTTTAAGCTTATTAATAAATCTTCAGTGGAGCCCCAATAACATGCTGCCCCTGATTCCGTAATGCCTTTAATATTTCTTTTCTGATTGGACGCAATACTTGTTAGAAATGATGGAAGCCCTAAAACACATCGCTCCCATGCACTATTACCGCCGGAGCCAATGGCTATATCTGCATTATACATAAGTGTTTCCATATCACTTATATTACTATGAATGCTTACCTCTAACTCTAATGAATCAATATCATTTGTAACTTTCTCAAGGCTTGGTGAATTAGAATCTAGAACACAGTTAACTTTTATGTTTTGTTTCCAGTCAACTTGATTGATTGTATTAATTGCTAAGCTAGAATAATTATCTGGATCCATAGATCCCATAAAAATTAATATTTCTTGAATTGACGAAGTATGTTCTCTTTTCTTCTTAGCTTGTAATCTTAAATTGCTAAATTTAGGGTCTATCAAAGCATAATTAGGCCCTAAAAAAGAAACATAATCTTTCTTAGAGATAAATTTTGTATAGTCTTTATCTTTATTGATAAAAGATGAGTTTAATAGAAAATCACAATCTAGATGTCTATTTGCTAAATCATCAATAATAAATATTTTTTTACAATAATCTCTCACTTTGCTGTGCCAATGAGCATCAATTCCGTAATGGTCAACAATCAATAAATCTACATCAATACCATCAATAATTTGAATAACTTCATTAACATCTTGCTCCCAATCAACAGAAAGCCAAGATTCATATGATGCTTTATTTATCTCAGTATTGGTTTTTTTTTGCAGCAACTTAACTTTATGATCAGTAGCAAATAAAATCTCATAATCTTGATCACTCTCGGGTCTACATATAAAAATTATCTCACTGCCAAGGGCTTTAAATTCGTCTGCTAAAGTAAGACATCTAGCTAAGTGGCCATTACCTATTCTTACGGATGCATCTAATCTAAATACTATTCTCATAAGCGATTACATATCATGAAGATTAATTTTTATAGTTTTAAAAATATAAGTAATAATAGAACTTATTGCACACTTTAAAAAACAGTTTCTTCGATGGATTTAGAAGTATCCAGGTTATTTAATCTAATATATTGAGCTAACATATGCATTAGACTTTGATGAACATCTTCGACTATCCCATAGTTACTACTATCTATATGTATGCAATAATCACTCATCTCCTTAGCTTTCCCACCTGTAAATCCTACAAAACTAATTGTTTTTATACCCATTTCTTTAGCTTGACTGATTGCACGAATTATATTTGGACTTTGGCCACTGCTTGATATGCATATCAAAAGGTCCTGATTATTAGCATATTTCTCAACTTGAAAAGAGAAAATCTCATCATAACTGATATCATTAGCTACGGCGGTAAGCGTGGGTGTATTACTAGTAAAAGAATGAATAATGGGTTGTATCTTAGTGTCGGTAGCTGTTCCTTTGAGGAAATCACAAACAAAATGATCAGATATAGCTGATGAACCTCCGTTACCACATGAAAAGATTGTGTGTCCATTCTTAATGGTTGTGTCCATAGCCTTTTGAATTAATTCAAGTTGACTTAAATCTATACTCTCAAAACCTTTTTTGATTTCCGAGCTATAGCCCAAGAGAAAATCTGAGAGATTAGTATGATTTTTATTAGGAAATGTCATTTTTATTATTAAATAATTATAAGCACTATTGATCGGGGTTCTCTATGTTATATGAATTTCTCCATTTCATATCATTATAATATATTCTATAGACAAGTTTCATTGTCTCTAGAGCATCATTAGACGATCCACTATCCACCCTTTCATCTTGTAAAATGCATTTTGCAAATAACTCCATTTCTTTATCCCATGAATTATCTTTATTATATCGAATCGTATGTTCCTTTGGGTCTCCCAAATCAAAATCTGGATCGGCTTTAACTACTATCAATGTCTCGGATCCATAACTCTTTGTTCCAGTTAATAAACCACCTAAAATTAAGCTGCCTTTCTCCAAATTAATTTCCAGATGAAACCTATGTCTCCATTGTGTTGCGGACGAATTCAGCATTGCAACCACACCATCTTTAGAACGCATTATTGCATAAGCATTATCTTCTACATCATAACCCCAATGACTATTAGATACGAAACTATGAACATCATGAAAATCACCACCAAAGAGTCTTATTAAGTCAACCATATGTATGCCTTGATCAAGCAATACACCCCCGCCAGACAACTCTCTTTTAGTCCTCCAATCAGGCTGATTAAATGTTATTAGCTTAGCTTTACCATATATTCCTCGGATATTTATTACTGAGCCTAATTCTCCTGATTTTAAAATATTTAAAGCTTCTTGTACTGAGTCATGATACCTATGGTTGAATCCATACATTAACTTCAAAGATGGATTCTTTCTTTCACAGTCAACAACAGCTTGCACTTCTTTAACGGTTCTTGCGGGTGGCTTTTCACAAAAAACATGGCAACCTTTTTCTAAACCCTTTTTAGTGACCTCACTAGCCATATCATTACTCATACATACTAATACTGCATCTAAGTCTTCATTAAGTAGATCGTTATAATCTGTATAACATCGAACGTGATCATCAATCAGAGTTGAATTATCCAGCTTCTTATCACAAACAGCAATCAAGTTATAATTTGGATTATTATCAAGACATGTCTTTCTTTTTTGTCCAACAACTCCAAATCCTGCTATTCCTATCTTTATCATTTTAATTGTTTTTTATAAAATTATATTTCTAAAACGTAGGTTAACATTACAAAGAAAAGATATCTTTTTAATCATTAATTTAATTAAGAGACAAACCTTCCTTCTGAAAAAAATCAATCCACTCAACAGTCCATTCATCGCCTACTGTTCCACACATCTCAAAAAAATAGTCTATAGCTCTCCTTGTTGATGGATCTAACCACCATTCATCAGGATTATCCCAAACTTGATTGATGTGTTCTGCTGCTTTCAGTGGATCAGTAAAAATAATTTTATTACGCTTTAACTGCTCAATTAAATCATCAAACTGAGGATGAAAGGGCCAATGCTCTTCACAAAACAACAGTATGGTTGGGATGTTTGAATGCATTGCTTCTGAGAAAGTAGTTAGAGGGTAAGTACAGACCACTAATTTAGAGTGAGATAAAGCTTGCTTTAGTGATGAGTAGTTAGAGATTTTATCTCGACCTAAATCTCTCGCATATCTATCTCTAGAGCAAGTCCATCCATTTCCTCTACTATAGGATCTAATACTTAAGTGATCAGTAATCTCTTGATTCAATGCATTAGCAAATGTTATTTTTTGATCATAATCATCAGAATAATTCTTTGCAAAAGGTCCAGCTTGAGCCCGAAATGAATAACGTGATGTTTCAAAACCCACCAATGTTAAATTTGAACTGGTTTTCTTAGAAATTACATTAAAGATAGTTTGCCTTAATCCAGATATTAATTTATTTGGCGTTAATTGAACCTGATTGCTCATATATGGCTTATGCCAGACTGTCATAGTGTCAGCAATCTTCTCTTGATGATCAAAAAACTGATATCTTGATCGAATTGCACCGCCATGTTGTGATACCACTAACCTTTTTCCATCTTCCACTTGGCCACCGGCCCAACAGTTAAAAAGATCATTATCCAGGTGAGCATTGGCTGTAAAGATAACATCTCCATTTGTCTTGATTGATGAGGCCACTCGTTTCAGTTCATGAAAACCTTCCAGATAAGCAATTGGAATCTGGCTAAAAATATGTTGTTGAAAAAACTCTTCAAAGTCATTTGTTGCATTAATATCAATGTTGCGACTATAACGCTCTTGATTTACAGAGGGATAATTAACTGTTTGGAAGAATTCA
>JABHDX010000061.1 GCA_018672815.1 Gammaproteobacteria bacterium
CTATTCCTTGATACGATAATCTTGTTTGAATTTCATATTCTTCTGCTCGATTTGGATTAAGATAATTGGAATGTGGATCTAGAAAATGAACATAGGAATTTAAAAATATATCAATTACATCATTGCTATCATAGTTATTGATTCGATTGAGGAACTTTTGGTAACGTTTGTTTAGTGTCTTTTTAGCTGTGTTTATTTCTTGACCGGCTAATAGAATAGACAACAAGTCATTTTTCGATTTCTTTTCCCAAGATGTATCCAATATTGAAACATCTTTTTGCCACTTTACATTGTCTCTACTGAAATCATATTCTTCGTCAGCTAAGAAACTATTGGTTGAATTTATGATCTTTATAGAATATTCAATTCGCTGTTGAACTCTGAGTCTGTATATTCTAAAAATATCAAATATCGGTTCAAGATTTCCATTTTTCAAAGCATCATCAATTTTATAACGATACCTTTGAAAATAATTAATATCTGATTGAGTGAAATAAATTTTTTGTGAATCCAATGTATTTAAATAGTTATTAAGAATTAAATGAGAGGATTCATTGGTGATTTTCTTTTTTGAAAAGTGTCCCTGCTCAGAAATTGCTGCAACTAACTTTAATAGATGACTGTGTTCAGGATTATTTTTTAATAATGCAGGCACATGATCTAGTAAATCATTAGATAAAGTGATTGGAGTAAAGAACACCAACAGCAGCAGGGTAATTAATTTAAAATTATTAACCATTCAGATAGTGACACATTGATTTAAGTTATCTTTTATTTTGAACATTCTATAGTATTTTTACTCAACTAAAGAAAGCAAGTATTTGATCTGATAGACCCTGACAAGCATTGGATTGTGTTCTCGCTAAAATAGGTATCGGTATAACGATAGCTGGAATTACAGATGTCCCTGTAACAGTAGCTGAAACATTTCCTACGACTATTGCTTCATTCAAATCCCAAACCGAAGCAGAATATGATGAAGTGTCATCCCACCAAGCAAAACCAAAGCAACCTCCACCTCCAGGACCAGCTGCACAAGACAGTGCTCCAGAACTCGAATTAGTTGTTGTTTCTCCTGTGACGTTAACGATGTATTTGATTTTTAGATTTTCAAGTTTATTTTTAATAATCTGTTTTTTTAAAAATTTAGGCAACTGTTCTGCATTTTGAGGCGCTGTGCTGGGTTCAAACCATGGATAAAAATCATCTTTAAATTGATTTGTTGGTATTAGATTAAATTTATTTTGTTTTCTTTTTAGATTTTTATTTAAGCAATTCATAAAATCAATCTCAGTTTTATTACCCGTGTGGTAACTGTCAGAAAGAATTACAATAGACTGACCTTCAATTAACTCAAAAGGGAGATTCACTTCTTCATCAACTCTTGTAGTCGAACAAGAAGTAATTAGAGTCATTAGCAATAATGAGGATAATGTAATATTTCTATGCATTATTTAATTGCGCTGATTATTGACTCCATTTCTTCTTCCATTTTAATTGTTAAATTTGCTCCGGTATCTCGTAGTGCTAAATCGATAGCATTAATTAGAGCCTGATTTTGATTTAATGACGCTGTTTCTTGTTCCCCATAACCTGTAATATTCCAATTTTCAGAATATGAACGTTCTGTATTTGTTAATAGAATATCGTATTTCAACCAGACTGAATATTTATCATTTGATGCTAAAGATGGTGTCAAGAATTCAAACTTATCCAATTTAATATTTATTACAATATAGTTAGCATCACTTAAAGGTTCGCTGTTAGATTCCATCTGGATTGAATTGTTAAAAAAGCCATTTAATATTTTATCAAAAAGTTTTTTATGCGAGTCATTGAATTCGATCTCCCATGGCGATTCATTTTTTTCAATATTGGTACTTTTAAACTGATAGTTAATAATATTTTCATCATAGTTCACTAGAACTCTAATATTATCCACTTGATCAACTAAGGGTGACGGTATATTGGTACTGATTATGAGTGACTGAGAACAGCCATAAATAAGTACAATTAATAACAAAGAGGCTATACGGTTTGATAGTTTCATTATTATTTCATTTAACCTCTGGAGGTACCTCTTCAGCATATGCTTCCCAAGTGCCTTTTGGTATTGTATTGCCCCAGCCAGATTGAACCTCTAGTATTTCAGGGTGATCTTTTTCAACTCTTTCTAAGACTCCTCTAGGTATGTCATCAAGAGTACCTGTAATTTGATAACTATGCATTCTTCCAAATAAACACCCATCAATATGAGTTTGTCCCATTTTCATCCAAGGCCACCAGGGAGAAGTCCTCATAAAACCAGCATGAAATGGAGAAGAGGGCACAGATTTATCATTCATTTTATCTATTGGTGTGTAGAAACTAAAATGTTCCGACGGGTTAATAATAGAAGTTGTATGTGCTTTGGGCCATTTTTCTTTTGTTACAGGGTTACTGTATTCATGTGAGTACTCCCATGAAAGAAGATATTGATCTCCTAGTTGTTTCCAAGGGAGAATAAAAGGTGATGAAGAATTCTTCATTAATGCCTCAGCCTCATTCATCAGTGTTGGTTGGTCTAAGTTAATATTACCCATTGCAAAAATAGGCATCTCAGCAGTTAAATGCCCCCTCATTTTTTTGTTAATAAATGGAAATACATCCACAGTTTCACCGGTCCAAGGATTTTTCCAATGGTCAATTATTTTACCTGTATTTAGATCAGTAAAATAACCGCCTTCAGTTCCCCTGACATTGATGGTTTTATCATCATTGATTTTTGATTGCATATTACCGAAACCGGTGTATCCAAATAAAGGAATAAGTCTATTTGTTCCTATTCTAGCGAATTGAACACCCTCATAGCCACCGTAGGTTGGTTTATCATCATAACTGCCCCAAAGTTTCCCAAAAGCATACAAGTTATCGTATGGGTCATTAAAATCTAATAAATTATTAGCCATCAAATCTAATTGAGTGGAGGATGCCAACGAAGCGGCAACAATGGATGTGGTATTTTTAAAAAACTTTCTTCTAGACGTTATAGATGTAAAGGAAGAGGTAAACATTTTATCATTCTATGAATTCTTCATTGAAATCATCAATCTCTTCTTGTTCTGTATCGGTTGCAGCATTTGGCCATATTTTAGTAAACTTTGTTCCCTCCATACTCAAGCCTGCAATTATACCTTTATGACCAAAAACAAAGCCAACAATCGGATCTTGACTTTCAATAGTGTCAATTGAGCCACCAATTCCCATAGATAAAAAAGCAACAGAACCATCAACACCAACTTCCCATCCAGAACTGTATAAAAAATCATCCATGGCTTGATCATCAAAAAATAAAATAATCATATCCTTGGAGCCCACACCAACTTGCAAACCTAATGATGTGGTAAAAGCTCTAAAATATTGGACCTTAACATCGTCAACAATCAAGGCTCCTTCACCATATTCCATTCCTAGTATTACACCAGCTTTAATCATTTTTGGAATTACTAATATTCCTCTAGCACCATCTAGATATGAATCACTGCCTTGAATTTCTTCTGAAAATCTTACCATTGCACTCTCAATAGCTGCATCTATCTCAAGCGTGCTCTTGGAAAAAGAGCTAATGGGGTGCATCAAAGAAAAAAATATTATTAATGTAAAAAACTTTCTGAAAAAATTATTCATGTATATATCCTTTGGTGAATCTGTATGTTAACTTTTTCTAATCTTTTACTCAACGCTTCACTTATAATTAAGCCTTTAAACTTATGATTAGATGAGTATAGTTAATTTTGTTTCTGGAGGCGGCGGGAATCGAACCCGCGTCCGCTAACCATCCATAAAATGATCTACATGTTTATCCCGTTCTTCTTTTTATTTAATTTAATAACGCCGAAAGGAAGGCAATTATCAAACGATTTCCCGACTTATGTTTAATGATTATTTGCAAGAAAAAGAACAATCACGATCTTGGATAATTGTCATTAATAAATTCCTCCAAGTGAAAAGTTATTAATGCCAGCCGGATTTAAGCGGCTAGTGCGTAGTTGTCGTTATTTGCAACTAAGTTTTATCAGATTGATTAACGAGGATTCTGATACCTCGACATGCACATAAAACTTCAGTATCAAC
>JABHDX010000062.1 GCA_018672815.1 Gammaproteobacteria bacterium
CATGATTTATGCAAGAAATATGGTATTTATTTAATTGAGGATGCTTGCCATGCTTTGGGTGCTAAATATAATAGCGAGCCAATTGGTTCATGTAAGTTCAGTGATGTTGTTACATTCAGCTTTCATCCAGTAAAAAGTATCACTACTGGGGAAGGGGGTATGGCTTTAACCAATAATCATGATCTTGCTAATAAAATTCGTCTTCTAAGAAGTCATGGAATTACAAGGGACTCAACTCAGATGTCAAAAACTCCAGATGGGCCATGGTTTAATGAACAAATAGATTTAGGCTTCAATTATCGTATGACAGAAATGCAAGCCGCACTTGGTAACAGTCAATTAAAAAGATTGGATCAATATATTTCAAAGAGAAATGATATTGCTGAAGTTTATAGAAAAGATTTGAGTGATCTACCCCTAAAGTTTCAAAAAATCCATAAAGAATGTTACTCAGCAAATCATCTATTTGTCATAAGGTTAAAGCTTGATCGAATAGAAAAATCACACCTTGAGGTTTTTAATAATTTACTGAAAGAAGGGATAGGAGTTAATTTGCATTATATGCCTGTTTATAGGCATCATTATTATACTCAATTTGACTACTCTATTGAGGATTTCAAGGAATCAGAACAATATTATCAAGAGGCTATATCGATACCCATCTTCCCTCTTTTGACTGATCAAGACCAGGCCTATGTAATTGAAACTATTAGAAAAATATTAAATTAATTAGAGCATTATAGTTATGAAATTGGCAATTATACCTGCAAGAAGGGAGAGCAAAAGACTTAAAGATAAAAACATTAGACTTTTTGCTGGAAAACCAATCTTAGCATGGCCAATACAGAGGGCAATTGAGGCAAAAATATTTGACCATATTATAGTCTCTACTGAAGATGAAGAGACAGCTGAAGTTGCTAGAGAGAATGGAGCTGAAGTACCTTTTATGAGACCCAGAGAATTATCTGATGACTTTGTTGGGAATATAGAAGTAATACAAAATATATTGGAATGGTACCGAGAACAAAACATTAAATTTGAATATGTTTGTTTATTACTTGCTACTGCACCTCTAGTAAGATCTGAGGATATTAATGAAGGATTTAATATTTTATTATCCAGTGATAAATCCTTTGCTCTTCCTTTATGCGAGTATCAATATCCAATTCAAAGAGCACTAATCTTGGATTCTTCAAAGAATCTAGTTCCCATTACGCCCGAAAAAATTAAAGAAAGATCACAAGATCTAGATCGAGCTTTTTATGATGCAGGTCAATTTATATGGGGGAAGGAGGAAACATTTTATGAGCTTAATAAACCCATGCTTTCCTCCTCGATTGCACCACTTATATTGCCTAATAATAGGGTGCAAGATATAGATACACTGGAAGACTTTCTATTAGCTGAATCCAAATTCTTGAAAGTTGAGAAGGATAAAATGATTCCAAAAATCATAATAGGTACTGCTAATTTTGGTGTGGATTATGGAATTACAAATACAAAGGGGAAAGTTAATAATTTTGAGCTTAATGAAATTATTAGTGCAATGAAAACAATTGGTATTGATAAGTTTGATACAGCGATTAACTACGGCGATTCACAAAAAGTTTTAGGCAAGTCTGGATTGGAAAGTTTTCATATTGATACAAAATTACCATCCATTCCTGTTGATATAAGTGAAATTGATGGATGGATTAACAATCAAATAGAAACAGCACTTACTGATTTATCATTAGACCAAATAAATCGAGTATATTTTCATGATTCCATGCAATTATTAAATGATGATATTGCTTCTAGTGCTTTTGCATCTATTTCCAAGGTTAAAGAAAGGGGATTGATTAAAGAAGTGGGGATTTCTATTTATGATCCCATGATTCTAGATCAACTGACTAACAATATAGAGTTTGACGCAGTCCAAGTCCCATTGAATATATTTGATAGAAGAATTATTGATTCTGGATGGTTAAACAAGTTATCTCAGAAAAATATCAATGTAATTTCCAGATCAGTTTTTCTTCAAGGATTACTGCTGATGGACGATGTAAATAGACCAAAATATTTTAGTCAGTGGAATGAGTTATTCAGCTCTTACGATGATTGGATTCAGCATATAAATATCTCAAGAGTTGAGGCCTGCTTGCAATTTATATTTTCAATATCACAAATTCATGGAGTGATTATTGGCATTGATGATGCAAATCAACTTCATGAAATCTCAAATTATTTGAAGCCGTCTGTACTAGATTTTCCAGACTATTTGATTTCTAATGATGAAAGTTTAATAGACCCAAATAATTGGGATGAGTAAATATATTTTCTGAAAAAATGAAAAAAAATATAACAGCCATTATACAAGCAAGACTAGGTTCCAAGAGATTTCCAGGTAAGGTTCTAAAGAAGCTCTCTAATAAAAGTTTAATTGAAATTTTATTTACGCGTTTAAAAGAGTCTCAACATTTATCTAATATTGTTTTTGCAATCCCAGATAATGATGAAAATATTGATTTAGAGAAAGAGATTGAATCGATTCATGCTGCTTATTTCTCTGGTGATGAGGATGATGTATTGAAGCGATATTATATGACAGCAAAAAAATTTAATGCTGAGCATATCGTAAGAATCACTGCTGACTGCCCTCTGATAGATCCAATGATGTTGGATGAGATGCTCTTAATTTATAGTGAAAATAATTTTGACTATATGAGTAATACCAATCCACCTTCTTATCCTGATGGCTTTGATATAGAAATTTTTAGTTACGAAGCATTAGATGATGCATATAAGAATGCTATTGATGATTATGATAGGGAGCACGTTACACCATACATTCATCGAAACAGTGATAATATAATCTATAACTATCAGTCTGATATTGATTTTTCAGGACTTAGATTAACAGTGGATGATCCTGAGGATCTTGAGTTATTAGAAGCTATAGCTAAGCAAACTCCTGATATTATTGATGTTTCATATGAAGAGATATTATCTATTTTTAAAAACAAACCAGAATTGAAAAAAGTTAATAATAATTCAATAAGAAATGAGGGTGCTACGATGGGAACTGGCCAGAAACTCTATCGAAGAGCTAAGAAAATTATCCCAGGCGGCACAATGCTACTCTCTAAAAGACCTGAGAATTTCTTGCCTGAATTATGGCCTTCATATTTTTCTAAAGCAAAAGGCTGTTCAGTTTGGGATCTAGATGCAAATAAATATATAGACATGTCAATAATGGGTATAGGGACTAATATTTTAGGTTATGCCAATGATAAAATTGATTCCCAAGTTATTGATGCTATTAAGAATAGTGTTGCTTCAACATTGAATTGCCCAGAAGAAGTAGAACTTGCAGAGAGGTTAATAGATATTAATCCATGGTCTGATATGGTGAGATTAGCTAGAACTGGTGGAGAAATTAATGCCGTTTCAATCAGGATTGCTAGAGCTGCCACAGGCCGAGATAAAGTGGCTCTATGTGGCTATCATGGTTGGCATGATTGGTATTTGTCAACTAATTTAAACTCAAAAGAAGCATTGAGTGATCTTCTATTACCAGGATTAGAGCCTAAAGGAGTTCCTAAGGCACTTGAAGGAACTACAATTCCATTTGCCTATAATGATATTCAGTCATTAAAGAAAATTTTTGATGAAAATAAAGGTCAAATTGCAGCAATAAAAATGGAAGTTTCAAGAAATGATCCACCTAAAGATAATTTTCTTAAGAATGTACGCGATCTTGCTACCAAAAATGATTGCGTCTTAATATTTGATGAATGCACTTCTGGGTTTAGAGAAACCTTCGGAGGTTTACATCAGAAGTATGATGTCGAGCCAGATCTAGCTCTCTACTCTAAAGCATTAGGGAACGGTTATGCGATATCTGCACTAGTTGGAAGAGCTAGTATTATGGAATCTGCACAATCAACCTTTATCAGCAGTACATTTTGGACTGAAAGAGTTGGCCCAACAGCAGCTCTTGCTACTTTGAGAGAAATGGAGAATATTCAGTCTTGGAAGATTATCACTGAAATGGGCTATTATATTAGAGAGAGATGGCAAGAATTAGCAGACTCAACTAATTTAGATATCAAAATCTGGGGCTTACCTGCATTAAGTGGATTCTCATTCAATAGTAAAAATGACAATCTATATAAAACACTCATTACTCAAGAAATGATTGATAAAAATATTCTTGCTGCGAATTCTATATATGTTTCTACAGCACATACAAAAAAAGTTGTTGACCATTATCTGGATCAGTTGTCTCTTGTTTTTGAAAAAATTGCTTTAATTGAGAGTGATAAAATAAATATTAATGATTGTTTAAATTCTAAAGAAGCTTTTACTGGATTTAAGCGATTAAACTAGAAATAGAATTACTGACTGATCTACTTATACAGTATCAACTATAGACATATCCTTAACTTATGAATATGGAAAATCATTCACAAAACTATTTATTGATCACCACAGCAATTGAGGAAACCTGGGGCCACACTGATCAGAAGGCTGTCTTACTAGGAGAGTGGTGTAAGACGATACAAAATGAAGACTTTCTTAAGTCAAAAAACTATGAACAAATAGCATACCACTGGGCTGATCGTGAAAAATTCATTAAAGATTACGAGTACTTAGAGTTATTTTATGAACGTGTTCTAGAGTCATTGTCTGAAAGTCTTAAC
>JABHDX010000063.1 GCA_018672815.1 Gammaproteobacteria bacterium
ATAGAGGATTCATTCATATCATGATGCTCCATCTCTGACATAGGCATATCATGCTGATGCTCCATATCATTGGAATAAATACTGACTGAAAAAAATAATGTTATAAAAAGAAATAAGAAAACTTGATTAGAGGTTGTTTTATTCATGATGTGTTTAATTAATTAAATTAAGATTTAAATTCTAGTTCATCTATTTATGTTTAGAAACAAAAAAGATAATTATTATAAACTTTCTAGTCTCTATTGGATTTGCTAGGCTGATATTTTTCTTTGGTATAAGGAAAGTTACATTGGCAAGCCAAAGGATGAAGAGCTACTTAATAATGTTAAAGAATGGGTCAATAGTGAATGGCCTTTTAAAAAAGTAAATTATGTTGGAAGAAAATAAGAAACAACAAGAGGCACAAGCAAAGATAACTAAGCTTCTAAAAAAAGATGGGCTTTTTTTTGATGCACCCAAACCCATTACTTTATTTTTTTGGCTTATTGCTTCATCATTCATTTTATATATAATTTTAAAACAAGGCTGATATGAAATTTATTATTTTAATTACTACTTTCTTGACTTACCTAATATCATTTTCTATTAATGGACAGAATCACAATCAATCTGAGCCTATCGAAAAAGAGGGTATTCTCTATCAAGAGTATCCAGATACACTATTTAATGGCAAGCATTCAATCCATTACCCAAATGGCTCAATCAAAGAAATATTAGTCTATAAAAATGGAAAAAAGGATGGAATGAGGGAAACTTTTCATGAAAATGGTGAATTGTTTGAAAAAGAGACTTATAGAAATGGAAACTTGGAAGAAATCTTTGAGGGTTTTTACGATAATGGGTCATTGTGGTGGCAAGGCATGGCAAAAAATAACCTGAGAGATGGCTTCATAAAAGTTTTTTTTGAAAATGGACAATTAAAGTATATAGGTCAATATGAGAATAATTCACAAGAAGGTCTATGGGATTATTACGACAATGTAGGCAACCCCGAAATTACTAAATGTTTTTTAAAAAATGTAGAAGTTGATCTAACAATATGCAAATAATAAGTTATAGATGAAACACCTCATCCTCGTATCAGCAGTATTATTTAGCATTAATGGTTGGGTAAACGAAAATAAAATAACTGAAGTCCAGATCAAGATGTCTGATGGTATCAGTTTAGCAGCAGATATTTACTGGCCTGCTGGAGCTGATAAGAAAGATCGTTACCCAATATTGTTAGAGTACCTTCCTTATCGAAAGGATGAGTCTCGGGCTCGTAATTATTCCCTTTATTCTTATTTCTTAGAACATGATTACCTCGTTGTTCGCGTAGATATGCGAGGTACGGGAAATAGTGAAGGCATAACAATTCCTTACGAGTACTCAGACATAGAATTAGACGATGGCGAAGAGGTGATCAATTGGTTATCACAACAGGAATGGTCAACTGGTAGCGTCGGTATGTTTGGTATCTCTTGGGGTGGATTCAACTCAATCCAAATGGCTATGCGTAACCCGCCTGCTTTAAAGGCTTTTGTTTCCTTGATGGCGACCGAGTATCTATATCAAGAAGATGTCCACTATATGGATGGTATTATGCATACGGATTCCTGGATGATGGGCAATGACCTCTATAACGTTTTGCCAGGTGCACCCGATTTTAAAATGGATGAAGAATGGGTAAAAAATCGCTTTAATGTTAAACCAAGTGTCTACACCTATATGCGTCAGCAACGAGATGGTGCATTTTGGGATAGAGCATCTGCAAAAGGCCAGTATGAAAAGATTCGTATACCGGGATATCATATTGGCGGCTGGTACGACGGATATCGAAATAGTTTGCCACGGATGTTGGAAAATGTTGAGGCACCTGTAAAAGCAATGATTGGTCCTTGGGATCATTATTTTCCTAATATTGCTTGGCCTAAGCCTCAGATTGAATGGCGAGAAGAAGCCGTTCGTTGGTTTGATCAATGGCTTAAAGGTGAAGATACAGGTATTCTCGAAGAGCCAGATTTTCTTGTCTATGTTCGTAATTATTACCCACCTGATCCTACTATAGATAGAATTCCTGGTCATTGGCGATGGGAAGATAAATGGCCAATTGACCGGATTGAAAACCATACTTGGTATGCTCATATGGACCATGGCTTATCTAATGAACCTTCGGAAAATGCAATACACACTATGGTCTACAAACCTTCGATGGGATTGGAAGGTGGTGGACGCACCATGTGGTGGGGTGATGTCACTCCTGATCAACGACCTATGGATGAATTCAGTTTGGTCTATGATAGCGAGACACTGGATGCTCCTCTTGAAATTTTAGGCCGACCGATTGCAAAACTCCATGTTTCTGCTAGTGCAGCAAGGGCAAATTGGGTTGTTCGAATCTCTGATGTTGCACCAGATGGACAAGTAACCCAAGTAGCTGGAGCTGCCTTCAATGGGACACATCGTATTTCAGCACGTGAGCCAAGTGATATTGTTCCTGGAGATGAATTTGACTTAAATATAGACCTTCATTTTACCTCCTGGGTATTTCCAAAGGATCATCGAATTCGCATTGCTATTAGCAATGCACAGTGGCCAATGCTATGGCCGACACCGATGCAGATGACCTCCACGCTAACAATAGGTGGTAAGAATGGTGCACGAATTGAACTACCAGTTGTCCCACCTGGTGAAGAATATACACCTAATCTCAAAGAACCTTCTACGAGCCCCATACTGTCGGGATACGAGACATTAGACTCAGGCGGGGCTGGTGGTTATGCGGCGATCTACTCGATTCAACACGATCCAGAAACTGGCGGAGCGTTTGGCGTGGCAAGTAGTGCTGGAGCTACTCAGTCCCCTTGGGGTATTGAACGCTTTGAAGAAGAGATAGAACATCGCACTTCTGATGAAAATCCTGCATACACCTCTGTTATTGGAAGATATAAGATAACCGAGGAACTAGAAGATAGAACTCTTGATTTTGAACAGAATGTTGAGTTTAAAAGTGATAAGGAAAACTTCTATTTAACATTTCATCGCTGGGTATCCATTAATGGTGAACTCTATAAAGAGAAAGTTTGGCAGGAAGTCATACCGAGAGATTTCCAGTAGCGAATTCAAACATATTTATCTCAAAAAAATTGATTGTCAATTCCAAAAGATTTTTAGATGGTAGGAGAAAGTTCCAATGACTGTTAATCTAATTTCTAAAGTAAATTAAATATTTAATAACTGGAGTATTGAAAATGGCAAAAGGCATGAATAAGCAAAAGAAAGTTCCTAAGAAAAAAGGTAAGACCCTGAAAGAGAAGAGAGCACTTAAAAGAGAAAAGAAACAATAAGTTAATAGTTATTAAACCTTTATATTTCAAAAGATTAAATTTTTTTAGACTATTGATTTATGAGCTTGATTTATCTATTTGAGATGACGCAATAAGCCATTC
>JABHDX010000064.1 GCA_018672815.1 Gammaproteobacteria bacterium
AATACGAACACATTCTTTTGGCCACTGTGCATTAAAGAGGTGTTTATATGCACCGAAACGTTCGAAGAATGGAGCGTAGTGGAGATCGACTAGTGTCAGCTTGTCTCCCATCCAAAAACCACCGTTGGAGTTTTTTTCAAAGCACTCTTTTTCAATGTAGATTAATAATTCTCTAATTTTCTTATGGTTCTTGACTTGTTGCTCTTCATTTTGATTATCTCTGAGGAGTTTGACACAAGCGGGTAAGTAGTAATTTGATCCATAATCTATCCATATCCTTGCTCGTGCTCTTTCAAAATAATCTTTGGGCATTAAGGATACTTCTGGATATTTTTCTTCTAAATATTCGTTGATAATTGCAGATTCATAAATAGCTTTTCCTTCATCCACAAGAACAGGAACCTTTCCATATGGGGAAATCTCTAAAAACCAATCAGGCTTATTGTAAACATCGATTTCAATCAACTCAAAAGCCAATTGTTTTTCAATAAGAGCCATTCTACTTCTTTGAGCATAAGGGCATTTATCAAAGCTGTATATTTTTATATCAGGCATGGCTATAACTGTTTCATACTTTCATACCAAAAATCAAGTGATGAATGAAATGCACTAATTTCTATTCTTTCATTCAGGCCATGTGCCCTAAAACCACTGGGATCAGTCATAATACCGCCTGTTCCATAAACTGGGATGCCAATATTTCTGAGTGCTTGCGCATCCGTTGCACCAGTAGACATATAAGGTACGATCGCCACTGTTGGAAAAATATTGTCTAAAGAGTTAGCAATGAGATTGAGAATTGACGAAGTTATAGGGGAGGGAGGACTGCCTTCTGGCACCCATACCATATCAATTTCTATATCATTCCCAATAATGTTCTTAATCGTCTCTACTATTTCTTGAGGTTCTTCTTGGGGAAGCACTCTACAATTTATTGTTGCACTGGCAGAGACAGGCAAAGCATTATTTGCATGCCCACCTGATAGTCGAGTAGCAACGCAAGTTGTTCTTAATTGTGCATTGAGATCTGGATTTTCATTGATTAAATTTGGATAACTAAAGTTTTCTGTATTATCGAGTAATTGTCTTAGTTTTTCTGAATGCTCTTTTGATTCTTTTGTAATTGCAAATTTTAGATATTGTTTAGTGGTCTCATTAAAACTGATTGGGAATTGAAAATTTTCCAATTTTTTCAGTGCATTAGCTAGCTCATAGATCGCATTATCTGGTCTAGGTATTGAGCTATGCCCCCCTTTATTTTTGGTATGAAGAGATACAGTCATATAAACTTTTTCAGCAGATTGAAGAAGAAAAGCTTCTGGATTATCCATTGTTCCAGTTATATAACCGCCATCAGCATTCATTGCAAAGGCAGCATTTTTAACTGAATCAAAATTATCTCTGAAGTATTCAATGCCATTCATTTGTGTTTCTTCATCACCAGTCAGCAACATAATAATGTCATTTTTTGGAATAAAATTTTCATGTTTTAGCCTTATAAAATTAGTGATTAGAGCTGCTGCACCAGCTTTATTATCATTTGTTCCTCTGCCATAAAAGAAACCATCATTTTCTGTCATAACATAAGGATCAGTATCCCAAGAATCTATAACGGAAGGGACTACATCAAGATGAGCCATAGTAATTGTAGGATTACGCGATGACTCACCATGGTAAATAGCAATCAACCCTTTATTTTTTTTACCCGGTCCTGTTACTTGGAGATCTGATTGGCTAAAGCCATATTGTAATAATTTATTTTTTGAGTACTCACTTGCTTTTGTTGATAGTCCCATGGCTTCAGTAGACTCAATGGCAATAAGGTCTGATAATATTTCAACAGCCATTGCTTGATAATCTTCATCAGCCATTAAAGGCATATTGATCATTAATATTGTAAAAAGTAGAACGTTTCTTATTCTATCCATAGTGTCTTTTCCTAATTATTTTCCAATAGATATCTTAAAGCATCTTTAGCTGTTTCGCTCCCAATTTCCTGTACCAATTGATGACCTGCATTTTTATAGATAATCATTTCTACAGAGGGCGAATTAACTAATAAATTTTTCATTTCTGTCGCAAGAGCAACTGAAACAACTTTGTTTTTTTTGCCCCACATGATCAATACAGGAGCTTCAATGGACTGTATAATTTGATCTATGTCACCAGAAATATATTGCTTCATTCTTGCCATCTGTGCATCCCTTTGACCTTCTTTTAATAATAATTCATGCCATCTAGTGACTAACTCTTCAGATATTTTCGAGGGATCACCAAAACCTCCTGTCAGTAGACCTTCAACAAGTGCTCTTGGTGTAATTTGAGTCAAAAGATTAAATAATTTAGGAAGGTGGGGCGGCTCATTACTGCCTCTGACCCGTGGATTTAATGCTCCTGGGCTTACCAATATGAGTCTGTTTACTTCATTAGAATAATTCGAAGCATAGTGAAGACCAATCGTACCTCCAAGTGAGGCTCCTGCTATTGAGAAACTATTAATTTCTAGATGATCCATGAGTTTCTGTAGCAGAAACAATGTTCTAGCCATTGAATAATCACCGCTTGGATCATTATAAGACAAGCCATGTCCTGGTATATCGAGTCTTATAATGCGATGAGTTGCACTCAGTTCTTGGACCCAGGGATCCCAGTCTATTAGATTGGCATAATTAGCATGCAGGAGTAATAAGACTGGGCCATTTCCTTCATCAGTGAAATGTATTTTTACACCATCAATATTGATAAAAGAAGAACTTCTCAACAGATACTTGGATTCAATTGTTTCTGGACTTATATCTTGCGGATAGCGTGCACCAAATAACAAGCTGATTGCAAATACAAATAAAGCAATAAGTATTAGGAAAGATGTTTTTCTTATAATTTTTTTTACCATAAATTACTTTAAATAAGTCTTGATCAGTAAAAGTATAATCTTTATCTTAACTTTAATTATTTAATAAATATAAATTATGAATAAAAAAAATGTAAGCACGATGGAACCTTTTGAAAATGGAGATGTTTTTTTAGGATGTACCAATCTCAATGATGAAGTGGATGATCATAAGGGCGATGGCAGAATTCTTCAATACGATAAGAATCTTCAACCCAAAGGAATTTTATATACTGAGGGCACAGAGCATTTGGTGATAGGCCTTACGTTTGATCCACAAGGAGTTTTGTGGGGATTTGATATGCATAATCATGCAATTGTTAGAGTTTCTCCTGATGGTAAACAGTTACCAAATCATAATTTTGGTGATCGTGCATTTTCTAATGCGACTTTTGATTCAGAGGGTAATATATACTTGGGAGAGGCTTTGGTTGGGAATACTCCTTACCCAGGTAGTTTTATGAGGCGTGTGCCTGGATTGGATCTTTTAGGATATGGAAATATTCATAAATTTAATTCAAATTTAGAATTAGTAAAAGTATTTGATGTTGCTTATTCTCCAGAGTTTCATCAGTTTAAGGGCATCACACATACTGCAATGCATCCAAGTCAAAAATATATTACTTATACCACTGAAATAGGTAAAAAAGTCATGCAGTACGATATTATTAATGACCAACAAATGGAAGATCTTGTAGTATTACCATCCACTGATCTAACCGATCAAATTGTAGCTATTGCTGTGAACTATCTTCCAGATGGGCGATTATTGCATTCTAGAGGTGAATATATTGAGATCCTTGATAGCACAGGGAATGTTAATCAAACCATTGATTTATCTGAGTATGGCTGGGGAATTGCACAATTAACCGCATCAAATGATGGTGAACATTTTTTCACTGCTAATATTTTCACAGGCATTGCAATGAAGGTCAGAGTCAATGATGGCATTGTTGTTGGTGTTATTGATACTGGCTTAAAGAAACCAAAGAGAAGTTTGGCAGGTATTGCTGAGTTCTATCATGCATAAAATAAAACTCAGTAATTTTCTTTTATTTTTTATTTTTATTAGCAACATTAACCATGTTTTTGCAGATCAGAATCCTATAGTCAAAAGAGTAAATTTTATTGTCTCTGACCTGGATCAGTCTTTAAAAATATATAGAGATGTCTTAGGCATGGAAATTTTCGAAATTAAGAATTCCGATGCAGATTCATATTCCTATCCTGTTTTTAATTTACCCGAGGAGGCTTTGATACGATTTGCTAGTTTGAATATGGGTAAAGAAAAAAGGGCATTTGCTTTAACTGAGGTGAAGAATACACCACTACCTGTTAATAAAGGAATACGAATGAGTACTGTAGTGATTTCAATTTCAGACTTGGAAGATAAGTACAATCAAATAGGGCTGATGGGATTATTCAGAACAGATATTGATAGTGACCATACACCTGAGGGACAGAGCTTCAGCGAGTTTTCATTTCTTGATTTTGATGGGCATCTGATTGTTCTCTATGAGATAAAAGATTAATTTTGTTATTTTTGAATGTTTGAATTGCAAGCCAGTAAAGTATCGGTGACATGATGACCCATGGGATTTGGCTTTGCAGCATGATGGTCCGTTCATTGAAATAGAATAATTGAGGATTAATCCATGGGCCTGTTGGTGCCAAAGGAGCCCAAGATAGTTGTTTTTCTATTGAGAGTTGATCGAAGTATAGAAACATTTCAACGCAAATATTTTGACCCAAGCACCAAGCCAGTAAGATAAAAAAAGCTTTCCAATTCCAGGTTTCAAAGATTGATAGGTTCCGACCACTGAAAAACCACGTCAGCCAAAGACCACCGATGCATATGGTTCCTGCATCTCCCATTGAATTCATCAGCCAGTTGATATGCTTGGGTATTGCTAGATTAAGAGCATGAGATCTTCTTTCATCCACTGGATCTCCATCAAACCATCCATATGTGAACCATAACTCCCATCCCAATGAACAGAGTAAGAAACATACAATATATAACTTGATCAGTGATAGCTGGAATGGGTTTTTTCTATAGAGAGAGATTATGAAAATTGGGAATAGAGCGCTTGTGTAAACTACAAAAATAATTCTTATTTCTTCAAAACTCATTATTACTAATTCAATGATTTTCGAGCTCTAGACTGTAGTGATAAAATGCATTATCTTTTTCATAACCCAATGATTCATAGAGGGATTGACCTATGAAATTATCTTTAGCTGTTGATAACTCCAATCGTTTGTAACTATTTTCTATAGCAAAGACTTTCGCTTTATTCATAAGCATTCTGCCTATACCTAACCCTCTTTGATCTTGATCCACATATAGGTCATAAAGAATCAAAATAGGAATTTTACTGACTGAGCAAAATGAAGGATAAAGTTGCACAAAACCATTAAATTTATTAGTGCTTTTACAGGAAAGAAAAATTATAGATTCTTTTTTAATGATTCTATGTCTTATAAAAGCATAGGCAGAGTTGTAGTCATCTTCTTGATCATAGAATATTCCATAGAGGTTGAATAGACGTGCCAATTCATCAAGATGTGATTCATTGGCTAAAATAATTTCAGTCATTACGATATCTGTGACCCTTAGTTGATAAAAATTGACTTTCATTGATGATGTTTTTACTAACGCTAAAAGGCGCTTCTTCATGAACGTAGTGGCCAACTTTTTCAATTAATGCCAATTTACTTCCTTTAATATTTTGGTTTAAGGTGATGGCTTCTTCAAGACTCTTAGTTCGGTCTTCTTGGCCAAATATAATCAATGTAGGTATATCAATATCAGGCAATAATTCTTTTTCATTAGCCACATAGAATTTACTCATCATACTAGTAGTTCCATCCATATAACCTTCTGTTTTAGTGCCTAGCATAATACTATCCATAACTTCATCTGTAACTATTGAAGTATCAATAAAAGAGTTTTTTAAAAACTGTTCTCTAAATTCTCTTTTAGAGAATTGTTTTGCTGTAACTCGAGCAAAAGGAAAAATTAGATTCAGATATCGACTAAATTCTGGGACACCAGTCGTAATAATTCCAGGATTAAACAGAACCAATCCAGTTGTTTTTAAATCATTTAATGCTAGATGAACGGCTATGGCTCCTCCCAAGGAGTGCCCACCTATAATGTATTGATCAAGATCAATAGCTTCTGCAAATAGACTAATAGTTCTTGCTTGATTTTTATTGCTGTAATCATATTGTACTGGTTTATCCGATAGTCCAAAACCCAGTAAATCCAATGCAATAACTCGATAGTGTTGTTTTAATTCAGGGACAATTTTTCTCCATGTATTGATTGAATTACCAAAACCATGAATTAAGACTATATTTGGATTATTTTGTTCACCAAAAACCCGATAACGCATCTGATTTTCTTCAATGATTATGAATCGATCTTCACTCTCTGCCAGTTCATTTATGGGTATTTCTTCATAGGGCAAATACGCATAAACCACTAATAAGATATAAGAAACACTGAATAGAGTAAGAAAAATAAATAG
>JABHDX010000065.1 GCA_018672815.1 Gammaproteobacteria bacterium
AGCAACATCCTTAACAAAAGAAAAGCTCTCTTTTATTTTTGTACAAACACCCTTAGAAAGACCATAAATAGTTAGGTACCCTAAGTTATTATGTTCCTTGGCTCTCCCTGCCATGACATTATAAAACATTGCATCTTTTCTCTTCATAATGGAAGTCACTTCACACATTGGAGCAACTTCAGTGCCATACTGGTTTCCAAATTCACCGAGAGTATTTTCCACCATATTATGCAAATCAACTTTTGCCTCAATTACTATTTCAGAATCTATAGGTATCGGTAAACCGCTGTTTGGACTGAGTATTGTTTCAATACCTTTTCCAATCATTCCACCAGCAACCTCTAGTTCTGAAATATCATCTGGACATTTAGAAGCTGCCGCCATAAGAAGAGGTGGAGGTGCACCAATAACCATAGCTACTGACATTTCTTTGTTGTTTTCTCGATGCCAATCATAGCTTTTTCTAAGATCACTCAGGCCACTAGCATTAATCAGAAGATGATTTCTATCAACAATCATACAACGATAGAACCCTACATTCATAACGCCATTTGGTTTTTTAAAAATACCTACAGCAGAAGTAATGAATGGCCCCGAATCTAACTCAAAAAAAGTAGCTACTGGAAAATCCTTTAAATTAATAGCATCATCAAAAAATTTCTCTTCTGAAATAGGCCCTTTATCAAGAACAATATTTTCTATTGGGTGTGCAATGCCGCTTAAAACCCTTCCTCCTGCTTCATCAAAAGTATATTTTTCAGAAGCATCAGCATTAAAGATTAAGCCATATCGATCCATGGTCGTAAAAATACCGCCAACTGATGGGTGCTTCGAACCTTTTACATTTTCAAAAATAAAAGCTTTACCCTCTTCTTCCAATTGTTTCATTAAAGCAGGCATTTCAAATTTAGGATCTACTTCCTTAGATATTCGGATTAAGTCTCCTTTTTGGTCCAAAAGATCAAGCACTTCTCTAAAATTTCTGTTTGTCATTTTTATCTCATTTTATGATTTTCCTAGCTTACAATACGGTTAATAAATTAGCTAATAGCTTATCTTTTAGTTTATTAAAAATGTATCTATGAAAATTGTTTATCTATTGATAATCTAGTGATACAGAAGAATAAGATAAAGGATTTATTATGAAAACAAAAGCAGCATTAGCTCTAAAAGCTGGTGAAGATTTAGTTATAGAGGAAGTTGACTTAGAGGGTCCTCGTGAAGGAGAAGTTTTAATTGAGATTATGGCTACAGGCATTTGTCATACCGATGCATTTACTCTGTCAGGAGATGACCCTGAAGGTATATTTCCAGCTATATTAGGACATGAAGGCGCTGGGATAGTTAGAGAGATCGGAAAAGGTGTTAATAGTGTTAAAGTAGGTGATCATGTTATCCCTCTTTACACACCTGAATGCAGAGAATGTAATTTTTGCATCAATCCAAAAACAAACCTATGTCAATCAATTAGAGAAACACAAGGACAAGGACTGATGCCAGATGGCACTTCTAGATTTAAATTACAAGGTGAAAGCATTTACCATTACATGGGCTGCTCAACATTTTCTAATTTTACAGTGTTGCCTGAAATAGCAGTTGCTAAAATTCGTGAAGATGCCCCTTTTGAAAAAGTTTGTTACATCGGTTGTGGCGTAACTACAGGTATAGGTGCAGTTGTATTTGATGCCAAAGTCGAGGCGGGATCTAACGTTGTTGTTTTTGGATTAGGAGGAATTGGTTTAAATGTAATTCAAGGTGCACAAATGGTGGGCGCAAACAAGATTATTGGGATTGATATCAATGAAGATAAAACAAATCTTGCAACAAAATTTGGAATGACAGACTTTATTAATCCAAATAATGTTGATGATGTAGTAGAAGCAATAATTGATCTAACTAACGGCGGTGCTGATTATACTTTCGAATGTATAGGCAATGTGAACACCATGAGACAAGCTCTTGAATCCTGTCATAAAGGATGGGGAGAATCAATAATAATCGGTGTAGCCGGAGCAGGACAAGAAATTTCAACTAGACCATTTCAGTTAGTAACAGGAAGAGTATGGAGAGGATCAGCTTTTGGTGGAGCCAGAGGAAGGAGTGATGTTCCAACAATAGTTGATTGGTATATGCAAGGAAAGATCAATATTGATGATTTGATTACACATACAATGCCTTTAGATGAAATTAATAATGCGTTTCACTTAATGCATGAAGGTAAATCAATACGATCTGTCGTTTTATATTAATAATATGTTCTTATATATATAACTGATATATATAGTTTTTTATTTATTTTATATTACTTTATATACATAGCATACGTAGATTACGTGTTTTTACTTATAAAGTATCTTAAGGGTTCATCAATGCCAGGGAGGTTCATTGGTGAATGCCTTTCTAATCTTTTATGTACTGCATCTAAGGATCTTGAAAGCTCTATAGTGCTAATATTATAATTAGAAAGACTATTAAAAGATGAAGTCTTATTATTTAATCCAAGTAAGTAATAATAGTGGTGAGTAGGTATTGATGACTCATTAATGATTTTAGTAAATGTTTTCCTGATTGCTTCAGGATATACAACCCAATCAAGATCTACTGAGTATTTAATAAGTGATTTTCTAATATTTGAAAGTGGTTTTCTTGGTTCATTAGGATTATAAAAAATAAAATCACCTTTATTCCGAAGTAAACTTTTACTTCTGAGTAATAACATCTTTTTTAAAATATCCTCAACATGATTATTAATTGGAAATAGCTGATTGAAATTCTTTTTTTTGATATTAATAAATTTCATATCTCTCACTTGGCTCCATTTCATTTTCAAAACATCATTTTTCTTCATACCAGTAATTAACATCATATATATTGCATACCTAGTAATTGCATGAACATTATTAACATTTAAAGGATCCCATAGTTGATAAATGAATTTAGGTAACTCCTGTTTCAAATCCATTTGAATATTATTTTTCTTATTGCTGTACTTCAGCTGTATGCGATTGACTAAATTAATAGGATTAGAATGAAAGTCTATAAGATTTTTAGTTACAGCAAATGAAAAAATACTTGCTAGCAAACTCATTGCACTATTAGCAGAAGAGGGGGTGTTAGATTTAGACTCATACCATTCATTGATAAAATTATGAGTAATAGACATGATATTTAGTTTGTGAAATGCTCTTAACTTATTTCCTAATAGATAATTTTTACAATGGTTAAAATACAGTTCTGAGTATTCTTTATTATTCTTTTTTTCAGTTAAGAATTGAATTGCAATGTCTCTGAATATTAAAGAGTCAGTAAATTGTATAGTTTTTGTTTTTTTTATCAGGTTTGGATCTAAACCTTTGGATAATATTTTTAGTGTTTGAAAATGCTTATCAATGGCCTCTGAAATACTGAGCTTGACAGTTGTTCCATGGGTGATTGTTCTTGGATTTC
The DNA here is from genome assembly GCA_018672815.1 of Gammaproteobacteria bacterium. Next base: position 3,448 of record JABHDX010000065.1, read on the forward strand.
CACCAAAACGTATTCTTCCATATGTAATATATGAAATTCTTCCCTTTGGGTTTACTTTTAACCTAAAGCCAGGATATTTACTAAAAGTAATAAAATAAGGACTATCTTTTAAAACAATTGTATCTAAAAATTCATTATCTAGTACATCTGAGGTAATATTCATATATATAGCATACACTATATTACATATATAATATCTATATTTTATTATCTATATGATATTTATATATATTTATTATATATTATTATTATTGATAAAATATGTTCTATAAGAAAACATCGCCGCCATTAGGGCTTAAACATTGTCCAACAAAATGATTTGCAGCGTCAGAAGCCAGAAATACATAAGAGGGTACTATATCACTCACATTTGCAAGTTCCCCTTTAGGTATATCTGATTTAATTTCATTTAATATTTCTATTGGCACATCTGCTAACATCCTAGTTTCTGTAGCTCCTGGCGCAACACAGTTTGCACGTATATTCTTAGAACCAATTTCTAATGAGAGAGATCTAGTAAATGAAAGTATTGCTCCCTTAGCAGCAGTATAATGTGAGAATCCAGCACTTCCTTTGTAGGCCAGTTGTGATGCTGTATTTATTATCTTTCCATAATTCTTCTTATACATAATTTTTAGTACTTCTCTGGTACACAAGAATGTTCCTTTTAGATGTATAGAGATAAGTTCGTCCCACATACTAGATGTCATCTCATGAACTGGAGCACTAGTTGCTATACCTGCATTGTTAACTAATATGTCAATGGTTCCATGAATGCTATTAATTTCATTAATCATAGATATAACTTCATCCTCGCTTGAAACATTCGCCTGAATAATCTGAGATTGGGGTGATAAATGGATGACTTTATTGAGTGTATTTTGAGCGTTCTGAAGCTCTGACTCATCTGGGTAATTAATGATTACTGTGGCTCCTTCAGTTGCAAACGCTTCTGCAACTCCAGCCCCAATTCCAGAAGATGATCCTGTTATTATTGCAATTCTATTTTCTAATACTGACATATGATTAATTATTTATTTTTGCAAGCTTATTGTTCGTATTCTAGTTTTAATACTCATGATTATTAACTACCATGAATATAGCATATGAAAATAGTTATTTTAATTTATGAACAATAATATGAGAACCAAAACAATTAAAGCCTCTTACTATCATGATGAAGGTTTCTTTAATAAAGAAGTAGAAACTATTTTCAAAAAAGAATGGCAATGGGTGGGGAGGTCTGAATCATTAAAAAAACCTGGTGACTTTATTGCGACTAAGATAGTAGATTACCCAATTATTCTTATCAAAAATAAATCAAACAAAACCTTAGGATTTCATAATGTTTGCAGACATCGTGCGTCAAAAGTTATTCTTCAATCTGAAGGAAATTGTAAAAAAATTATATGTCCATATCATGGATGGAACTACGACCTAGATGGCAAACTCTCAAACCCTTCTAACTTTTTTGGATCGGCTGATTTTAATCATAAGAATCATTCACTTTTTCCAATTAGTGTTGAAGAAAAATATGGTTTAATTTTTGCTAATCTAGATTCTAAATCTCTAGCACTCAATGAATGGTTGGGTATTTTTTCAAAAACTATTAACCAACATTATAATGATGATCTTATTTTTCATAATGAACTATCTTTTGACGTTCATGCAAATTGGAAAACATATGTTGATAATTATCAAGAGGGCTATCACATACCATCAATTCACCCTCAATTAAACCGAGATGTAATCTGGGAAGAGTACTCTATTGAAAATAATGGAAGCTCCAGTGTTCATTCAGTACCAGAGAGAGCTAACAGTAAACAACCCGGCAGTTTTGGTTGGACATTTCCGAATTTTATTTTCAATGTATATGGTAGGGGGATTGTCTTTCAAAGAATTGAGCCAATTAAACCAAAATGGTGTAGAGTGGTTTATAATTTATTTAGACCGCTAGATGTGTCATCTGATGATTTTGAATCCAATGAAGGGAAATATCAATTAGAGGTAAGTCTAGAAGATCAGAATTTAATTCCGGACATTCAACAAAATTTACAATCAGGAATATATAACACTGGTCCTTTAAGCATGAAGTATGAAGCGAGTGTAGCTTTTTTTCATGATTTGTTAATAAAAAAAATAAGCAAAGGAGTTTAAAATGATTTTACTAACAGGTGCTACTGGTAAAACAGGATCTGCAACAGCAATAGAATTATCCAATCTAAATGTGCCCTTTAGAGCACTTATAAGAAGCGAAGAAAAGCGTGCTCAAATAGAAGCTTTGGGAGGAGAAGTTATTATTGGTTCAGCTGAAGATAGAGAGACTATTGACCAAGCTATGATTGGTGTTGAAAAACTACTGATTATTCTACCCAATTGTGAAAATCAACTAGAAATGGAAACACAATTAGTGGATTCAGCAAAAATAGAAGGTGTTCAACACATTGTATATATGTCTTCTGTAGAAGCTGATGAAGAATGCTCTAGCCCAATACCTAAATTGCATTGGGACACTGAGGTCTATATAAAAAATTCTGGTATGCATTGGACCATGATTAAGCCTAATTTTTATATGCAGAATTTTATTGGCTCATCTAAAACTATTGTTGAACAAAATAAATTCTTTCTTCCTATGAGTGAAGGAAAAACAGGAATGATTGATACTCGAGATGTAGGGAAGGTTATTGCTAAAGTTCTTTCAGAAGAAGGCCATGAAGGTCAGAGTTATCAAATAACTGGTCCAGAAATTTTATCATTTTATGATGTTGCTGAAAAATTTAGCTCTGTTTTAAAACGAGAAGTTTTATATATTGATATGCCTATAGATGCATATAAAAATATCTTATCCCAATTCCTAACTAATCAATGGCATTTGGACTCAGTCATCGATCTCTTTGGTGGAATTGCGGAAGGTGGAATTGAATATAAAACAGATACATTTGAAGATCTTATTGGAACCCCTCCTAGATCATTAGAGGACTTTATTGAAGAACATAGATCTCTCTATACTGCATAAATCATCTGTTTTTTCTAGTCCTGCTCTTGCCATCCCTTCCTTACAATAATGAATGAAAATAGTATTGAAGGGATGCCCATAAAGGCAGCCAACAAAAAGAAATTAGACCAACCATAATTATCAACAAGTTGGCCTGAAAAACCGCTCAGTATAATCCCTAATAAAAACATGATTGATGTAAACAAGGCATATTGTGATGCAGCATAATTTCTATTTGTAAGGCTAGAAAGAAACGCTATAAAGATAGATCCAGAAAATCCTAGAGCAAAATTATCAGCACTAATAGTAAGAATTAAAATCTGTATATTGGGACCCATACTCTCGAGTAATAAAAAAAATAAGTTGGTAAATGCCAATAAAATACTGCTTATAATTAAGGGCTTGGGTATACCATATCGGACGACCGAAAGCCCTCCAATAAATGTTCCTAAAACAGTCACTGCAAAACCAAATACCTTTGTAATAGTTGCAATTTCGCTCAAATCAAAACCTATATCAATATAAAAAGGATTCGCAACAACATTAACCAATAAATCACTCATACGATACACCCCAATAAATATAATCAACATCAAGGACCAACTGCCATTCCTTCGAAAAAACTCCATGAATGGCTCTACAATAGACTTCCTAAATGAATATCCCTCTTTATCTAATGATTTTTTTTTGAAAGGCTCAGGGATTAACAACACTGTTATTATGCCAACTATCATCAAAGGCGCTAAAGCTTGATAAGCAATTTTCCATGAATAATAATCAGCTAAATATAAAGCTCCTGCAGCAGAAAATAAATACGAAATTCTATACCCCAATTGATAACTAGCACCCATAGCGCCTTGATATTTATTACTTATAATTTCAACCCGATAAGCATCAATAGCAATGTCTTGACTAGCTGACGCAATTGCTATTCCTACGCTTATAATTGCCAAAAGGCCAAGCTCAGTTTGAGGATCTATATTAGGAATGAAAAGCAAACCAACAAAAATCATAGTTTGTGTCACAATTATCCATGACCTTCTTTGTCCCATAACTTGTGATAAGTATTTAATAGACACATTATCAAGTAAGGGAGCCCATAAAAATTTAATTGCATAAATAATACCCACCCATGCAAACATGGTAAGGTCGGTCATACTAATCTTAACTGAAGCCAACCAAGCAGAAAGACTGGCAAACAGTAATGGGTGAGGCAACCCTGCAGAAAATCCTAAAAAAATCATCCGAATGACTTCTGGCCTCAAATAGACCTTTAGACCTAACCGTTGCAATTCTTGATTACTAGAATTCATAATCGTACTGATTAACTAAGGGAGCATGATCGGAGAACCTTTGATCTTTATAAACATAAGAATCCAGAATACTTCGTTCAAAATGACTTGTTAGAATCTGATAATCAATACGCCACCCAACATTATTTTGATAGGCTTTACCTCTATTAGACCACCAAGTATATTCATGATCATTTTGATTGACTGTACGAAAACTATCAATACAAGACAAATCATCAAAAATAAAATCTAGCCAGGCTCGCTCTTTAGGCAAGCAACCAGAATTCTTCTGGTTGGCTTTCCAGTTTTTTATATCTATTTCTTTATGAACAATATTGATATCACCACAAAATATATAAGGCCTTTTACTATTGATTTTTTTCTTTAGTAAATCGCTAAATTCATCCAAAAATTGATATTTCAGATCTTGTCTTATTGTGCCCGTGGTACCAGAGGGAAAATAAACAGAAGCAATATTAAAGTTATCAAAACTGCATTCAATATACCTCCCTTCACGGTCAAATTCTTTTGAACCTAATCCTTCTATGATTTTATTGGGTTTCTTTTTTGAAAATATTGCAACACCACTATAGCCTTTTTTCTCTGCGGTATGATGAAAGCACTGGTATGCCTCGGGCCAAAAAATAGTGTCCTGAATATCCCCCAACTGTGCTCTCACCTCTTGTAGGCAAATTAAGTCAGGATCTTCTTTCTTAAACCAATCAAATAGGCCTTTTTTTGCAGAGGCTCTTATGCCATTAACATTCAAAGTGATAATCTTCATAACTAAAAATATCTATGTAGTGGTAAACTATTTATACACTATTTAAGTTTATATCGAATGGAAAACTACAAACAAGAATTTATTAAATTTTCACTGAATCAAGGTGTGCTTAAGTTTGGTGAATTTGAACTGAAGTCAGGAAGAATAAGTCCTTATTTTTTTAATATGGGTCTCTTTAACACAGGAAGCACTATTGCAAAACTTGGGGATTTTTATGCCCAAGCATTGGTAAACAAAGAAAAAAACTTTGATTTATTATTTGGTCCTGCCTATAAAGGAATTCCAATTGTGACATCTCTAGCTAGCTCTTTGTCGAAAAACCATAACATAAATAAACCTTTCACATTTAATAGAAAAGAAACAAAAGATCATGGAGAAAAAGGTCAGCTTGTTGGGGCTCCAATTGAAGGAAAAGTACTGATTGTTGATGATGTGATTACAGCAGGAACTGCTATACATGAAGCCAGTAATTTGATTTCAGAACTTAATGGCGAAGTGGTAGGAATATTGATTTCACTAGACAGACAAGAAAAAGGCCAAGGAGAGCTATCAGCTGTAGAGGAAGTATCGCAAACGCTTAATGTCCCCGTTATATCAATCGTGACATTGAATGATATTATTGAATACATTATTGATGATGGTGGAGAACTTAATAAGTTTTTAGATCAAATTCGTAATTATCGAGAGCAGTATGGAATTAATGCTTAGGATTTTCCAGTATGGCCAAAACCTCCATCGCCTCTCTCCGATTCATCAAACTCTTCAACCACTCTAAACTGAACTTGTTCGACAGGAATGAAAATCATTTGAGCTAATCGTAAACCCGGCTCTATAAGTATTGTTTCTTTGCCACGGTTCCAACATGAAATATAAACCTGGCCTTGGTAATCTGAATCAATTAATCCAACAAGATTCCCCAGAACCAATCCTTTTTTATGTCCTAGCCCAGATCGTGGTAATAAAACAGCCGCAAGACTGGGGTCATTAATATGAATTGCTATTCCACTGGGTATTAGTTCTGTCATACCTGGTTTTAGCTCAATACTCTTGTCAATACATGCCTGCAAGTCGATTCCAGCTGATCCAGCTGTTTGATATTCAGGTAAATTAAATTCTTTACTGATCCTAGAATCAAGAACTTTTAAGTCGATAGTTTTTTTCATAGGTATTATTTTAATATTTTTATCTTAATCTCTCTAGAAACATATAAACAATCTTTTTTTCAACAGGGGTTGCTATGTTAACCTTCTCTTGGTATAAAACCTGTCCTAGAATCAAATTTTTCATGGAAGCAAGAGAAATGTCTAAAGTATGTCAAGTCACAGGCAAGAAAACATCAAGCGGTAACAACGTTTCGCATGCGAATAATAGGACTAGGAGAAAGTTTTTTCCAAACCTACATACGCATCGTATTTGGGTTGAGAGTCAAAATAAATTTGTAAAATTACGAATAACAAAAAAAGGACTTAGAACCATAGATAAATTAGGTATTGATCATGTACTCTCAAACCTAAAAGAATTTGGGGAGAAAGGATAATGCGCGAAAAAATAAAACTCGTCTCATCAGCAAAGACAGGTCATTACTATACAACGACCAAAAATAAGAAAGAACATCCTGATAAAATGGAAACTAAAAAATTTGATCCAACTATTAGAAAGCATGTTCTTTATAAAGAATCTAAGATCAAATAATTCAACTCTCTTCAAATTATAGGCATAATTATCAATATGCCAGAACTGCCTGAAGTTGAAGTAACTAAAAGAGCTTTAGAGCCTCATATAGTAGACGAAATAATCAAGAAAATAATTATTAGGAATCATCGTCTCAGGTGGCCCATTAATTACTACTTATTAAAAAAACTAGAAAATAAAAAAGTTATCTCTCTGTCTAGAAGAGGAAAGTATATATTTATCAATAGTGAGTCAGGTACTGCCATGATTCATTTAGGTATGTCGGGTAGTTTAGGTGTCTTGGATCGAAACAGTGCTCCAGAAAAACACGACCATTTTGATATTCAGTTGCAAAATCAAAAAATAATTAGATTCAATGATCCTAGAAGGTTTGGCTGCTTTGAATGGGCAGGTAAAACACCAGAAAACCATAGATTAATCTCACATTTAGGTCTGGAACCTTTAGAGCAAGAATTTACTGGAAGTTATTTATATCAAATTAGCCGTAACAGACAAACTTCCATTAAATCCTTTATTATGAATGCCTCTATTGTTGTGGGTGTAGGAAATATTTATGCCAATGAATCACTGTTCATCAGCGGTATTAGCCCCAAAAGAATGGCAAAAAATATTTCTAAAAATAGATACATTGTTTTATCTCAATCAATAAAAAAAGTCTTACAAAACTCCATCAAGCAGGGTGGGACTTCCCTACGAGATTTCTCCTTTACCTATCAAGAAAAAAAGGTTGGCTACTTTAAGCAAAGTTTGTTTGTATATGATAGAGAAAACAAACAATGTAAACACTGCGATGGAACCATTAAAAGAATCATTCAATTAGGTAGAAGCACTTTCTATTGTGTTCAATGTCAGCATTAAAGCACTAGTAAAAATCTATTTCTGAATTACCAATTAATGCTCTTGGGTCCGATGATGCTTTTACTGAGCCATCAGATTTTTTATACGTGACAACCTGCATATTTCCATAATCACCAATTTCTTTCAAAGAATGGCCCTTAGATAAAAGACTATTAATAACTTCCTGACTGAAAGCATCTTTCTCATGATGAATTTCATCTGGTAAATACTGATGATGGAATCTTTTTCCAGATGTCATTTGGTTGGCATCAGCTCCCTCCGTCCATGAAATTAAAGACAACAACACCATCGTAATAATTTTTGAGCCTCCAGGTGTCCCTAGAATAGCAAGATCATCATTGGATTCAATAAAAGTAGGGCTCATACTTGAAAGCATTCTTTTGTTTGGCTCTATCGAATTAGCTTCACCATGGACCAAGCCATATCTATTGGGAGCAAAAGCTTTAGCAGAAAAATCATCCATTTCATTGTTTAAAATAAATCCTGCAGATGGAAGCATATAACCTGAACCAAACCAGGTATTAATTGTTTGGGTGGTAGCCACTCGGTTACCATCTTTGTCTAAAATAGAAAAATGAGTTGTCTCAGTACCTTTTTCTTTAGAATCTTTTCCATCATTTTCTCCCATCTGTTTGCTCGGCGTAGCTCGATCTAAGTTGATAGAAGAAGAATGCTTAATTGCATTATTGTGACTAATGAGTTTTAAAGTTGGAACTTCTACAAAATCAGGGTCGCCTAGAAATTCTGATCGATCCTTATAGGCTCTTCTCATTGCCTCCGTGATCAAATGAACAAATGCATCTGTATTCATATCTCTATAATTATATTCTGAGATAATATTTAAGATTGTTGCAATTGTGGTTCCTCCTGATGAAGGAGGCGGAGCTAGAGTTAACTGATAGTCAGAAAACTGCACCTTAAGAGGTTTTCTTTCCACAATCGAATAATTTGCAAAATCATCTGTGGTCCATATAGATCCATTCTTGTTGGATTCTTCAACCATAGTACGAGTGAATTGACTCTTATAAAAACCATCATGTCCTTGCCTAGCAATGACTCTCAATGTAGTGGCGAGCTCGGGTTGCTTTATCAATGTTCCAACCTTAGGGGTTTCACCATCAATAGTAAAAGTCTCTAAAAATTTTGGTGACATTACATCTATTGCAATAGCAACCTTCAAGGCTGTATTGAATCTCTCATAAACAGAAAATCCATTCTCTGCTAATGAAATAGCGGGAGCTAAGACTTGATCAAGTGGCAATACTCCATATTTCTCTGAAACATGTGTTAAGCCTGCAGCTAAACCTGGTATGCCAGCTGCTAATGCACCATCAAGGGACACTCTAGGCACGACGTTGCTATTTTCGTCTAGATACATATCTGAATCAGATTTTCCGGGTGCCTTCTCTCTAGCATCAACAAAAACCTCAAAACTATCAGATGCTCGATGCAGAAGGAAAAAGGCTCCTCCACCAATACCAGAGCTATAAGGCTCTACCACTGATAAAGCAGCGCTGACTGCAACAGCTGCATCAAAAGCATTGCCTCCTTGGCTTAAAATATCATAGCCAGCTTGAGTTGCTAGAGGATGTGCTGATGCAATTGCTGGATGAACCGGTGCGATACTGTCAGCAGAAGCGGTCCAAGAAATAACATGAGATAAAATGATGAAATATTTGAGGTGATTAATGATTCTAAACATCTAATTATTTGCCATATTTTTTATTTAATGCGTTCTGAACGATGGGGTGAACAAAACCAGTAATGTCTCCCCCTTCTTGCGCGATCTGCCTGATCAAGGAGGAAGATATAAAGGCATTTTGATCGCCGCTACTTAGAAATATAGTTTCAATATCATCTGCCAATCTTTTATTCATGCTTGCAAGCTCAAACTCATACTGACCATCAGCAGGCGATCTTAAGCCACGAACAATAACATGTGCATCTGATTGTTTAGCAAAATCGATTGTTAGCCCGCTGTACTTTTGTACCTCAATGTTGCTAAAAGCATTTAAAACTTCATTCACCATGTTCAATCTTTCATCAATATCAAATAGTGGACTTTTTTCTGGACTAGAAGCAACTGCAACCAATAAAGTCTCGAAGAGTGTTGAGGCCCTTCTGATAATTTCAAAATGACCATTGGTAATTGGATCAAAAGTACCCGGATACACTGCGATCATTTTTCTCTCCTTTTAATAACTAATTACAACAAAGTAGATAATAATATACCTTTCCAGCTTTTGATTTTCTATATATGTTCCATAAAGGTTCAACTACCTTTAAGTCTAAAGGAACATTTGATTCATAGAACACATAGCCTTTTTTTACGATCCAATTATTTATGATAATCAAACTTAAGATTTCATTAATTGCATAACTCCCATAAGGCGGATCTAAAAAAATAATATCAAATCTAGCTTCTTTATTTTTCTGCTTAAGAAACTGAATTGCATCCACTTGCTTATTTTTATAATTATCGATTTGAAACTTAGCCAGCTGTTGGTCTAGTGCCATGCTAGCTTTTTTAGATCTCTCAATAAATATAACTTCTTCTGAGTCTCTAGATAATGCCTCGAGACCTAAAATACCTGACCCTGCAAATAAATCTAGTACTCTCTTATTGGCAATCCGTGCATGCAACCAATTAAACAATGTGACCCGAACCCTGTCAGTCGTTGGCTTGATCCCTTCTTCGGCTATCCTGATTTTGCTATTTTTAAGTGATCCACCTATGATTCTAATTGTTTTAGACTTATTCATACCATTCTATTATATAGCGCATTTTTATACTAAATAACTTAATATTTTTGATTCTTCTATAATTCATAAATTATTGATTTATAGAATGTTTTATCATTTTTTATCATTATTTTTAGCACTCTAGGTACAAGAGTGCTAAAATTATCTTGTATTTTAAGAAATTATGACTACAGAACTAACATTAAAAAATGAACTGATGCTAGCAGGCCCAATGGGAAGCCTGGAAGCTTATATTGGTATTGTTAACCAAGCTCCTCTCCTCTCAAGAGATGAAGAAAGAGAACTCGCTTATCGATATCAACATCATAATGATCTGGATGCTGCGAGAAAACTTATCATGTCACAACTCCGTTTTGTAGTACATATTGCTAGAAGCTACAATGGTTATGGTTTATCCCTTGCTGATCTTATACAAGAAGGCAATATTGGACTCATGAAAGCTGTGAAAAAATTTGATGCTGATCGTGGTGTCAGATTGGTTACTTATGCTGTTCATTGGATAAGAGCAGAAATTCATGAGTTTATTTTTAGCAATTGGAAACTAGTTAAGGTTGCTACTACCAAAGCACAAAGAAAATTATTCTTTAATTTGAGAAAATCAAAAAAGAACTTGGGGTGGTTAACACAACAAGAAACAGAATCTATAGCGAGAGATCTTGGTGTAAAGCCCAAAGAGGTATCCACTATGGAACAAAGGTTCGCCTCTAAAGATATGGCTTTTGATGGTAAAGATACTGAAGATGATTTTGTCTCGCCATCAGGTTTCCTGCCTGCACCTGATTCTGATCCTGCTGAAACGATTGAAAGCTACAACTGGCTTGAACAAAATACAGAACTGCTAGCTCAAGCTATGGAAAAACTAGATATAAGAAGCAAAGAAATTCTCACTGCTCGATGGTTGAGCGATGATAAACTAACGCTAAAAGCATTGGCTAAAAAATATAACATCTCCTTAGAAAGAGTAAGGCAGATAGAAGAGAATGCGATTATAAAGCTTCGTGAATCCTTCACCCAAGCTTAATCATAAAAGAGAAATCACAAGCTACGTCCGAAGAGCTGGAAGAATAACCTCTGGGCAAAAAAATGCTTGGGAAAAATATTGGCGATTATTTGGAATTAAAAATACAAAAGACATTTTTAATGCAGATGATATTTTTAATAATTCCAATAAAAAACTAATAATTGAAATTGGTTTTGGCAATGGAGAAATCTTAATTGATAACGCTCTACGATACCCAGGTAGTAATTTCATAGGTATTGAAGTTTATGAATCAGGAATTGGACAATGCTTAATCAATCTATCAGATAAAAGATTAACCAATGTAAAATTAATTAATGAAGATGCAAAGAAAGTTTTAAACAATAATCTCAATGATCAAATAATTGATCAAATTAATATCTTTTTTCCTGACCCTTGGCCAAAAAAAAGGCATCATAAAAGGAGATTGATTGATAAGA
>JABHDX010000066.1 GCA_018672815.1 Gammaproteobacteria bacterium
AATTTAGAAAAATTTCAAAACTTGCTTGCTATATAAAATTTAGATTTTTTTAAGACAAACCATTAGAATTGATATGGTCAAAAAGAGGAACAAACAAAACTAATCCGTTACAGTGGAATAGTTTTGCTTCTACATGTTTACCCATCCTAATACCCTGCCTAGAGTTCAATATTGAGATAGAGTCTAATAGTCTCATGTATAACCCAAATAAAGAGATAAGAGATAGAGTCTTCCCTGTCAAGATTGGTAAGTTCTCAGTCAAATACTATACTTTTTGATTAATTCAGTAGTAGAATTGACTTCTAGTTCAAAAAAGACCTTACTATGAAAATAAAATTCAGCATATTTTTACTTATATTTTTTGTATCTGCAAATATTAATGCCAACATACCTCGTGCTAGTGTTGAAAATCTTGTACAACTAAATAATTCTCAGATTCAACAAGTATTAGGTGGTTTTAGGGCATATGGTGTGCAATTCTATACCGATAAAGATGGTATTGTAACTATGGAACCATTTGATGAAATATTTGGAAGTGATGGATATAATGAAATTTCATATTTCCCCTCAATATTATCTTTATTAGAAAAAGATCCATTGCAAGCATTAAGTGATATGGGAATTAATTTAAATAGTTCAATGTCACAACCCGAAATGTGGAAGATTATTAGAGACAGTGATAGAACTGACACTGTGTCATATTCATGGAAAGCGCAAAATAACCAAATTTGTTACGAAAAGATTGGTTCTGCTGGTTGGAACTGTGGTTATTTCTATGTTGGCGGCAAAGAAAATAATCGAAAGGGTTATTTTTCACTCACCCAATCTTCAGATTTTTATGCAAGAGTAGATACTCTGGTAGCAATTAATCGTAGTGAACATTATTACTCCAATTACTATGATAAATATTTAGATAGTTTTTTAAATAATAACTTGGCAGCAGAACAAAAGAAATTAAATGCAAAAAATCTACCACTTATAAAAATCAGAGATGACAAAAAAGCAGAACAAAAAAGAACTGAAGAAGAACAGAAAAAGGCAGAATTAGCAGCAGAAGAAAAGAGAATAGCGGATTTAAGGGCGAAAAGTAAGGAAAGCGCACAAAATAATCCCGGTTTTAGAGATCTTAAACCAGGTCTGCATTACGAGGATGTGTTAAAAATTTGTCCTCTAGAAAAAATACAGTGGGGTGGTGATAGTGATAATGGGAAAAATTATAGTGATTGGGTTAGATGTTATGGAATTAATAATATTCAATTTAAAGCGTATTACACTGATGACTTGTTAGATTTATTATCGCTTGATATGGGTCCAATAGTTGATGGCGGGTTTTCTTTAGATATTTTTGGAGAAGGCGACTCGAATATATATACAAAAATGAAAAAATCTATTAGCGATAAATACACTCTTGAATATGAATATTCAGAGAGAGACAGACAACTCTTTAATGAGTCTGAAAAATCATCTTTATTGCATGTATATTCAAAAGGTCAGGTTGTTCTAGTGATTACTCGTAAGGAAAAAGATTATTCTAACGATCTCTGGTTGTACATTAACTATAGAGATCCTTATCAGGGAGAATGGTTTTTAGAGAAATATAAACCTGTACGCGCAACCTCAGATGACTTCTAAATTGCCATACATTACCACTCTGTAGGATTTTAATGATAAGTGTATTAATGGTTGTTAAACTAACCACTTCAATCTAAGACGATAAAAAACAGGAACGCCCAAATCTAATCCGTAACGGTGGAGTAGTTTTGCGTGTTACCCTTTAGAGGTTAGTTTTTGCCCTTTTGATTAGTTTCAGTAGTAGAATTAAGTTCTAGTTCAAAAATGACTCTATTATGAAAAAACTACTCGTACTTCTATTCTCATTCTTCCTTTTTAGTTCTCATTATGTTTTTGCAGATGATATTTCAGACTTTTCAATTGAAGGAATAAGTATTGGAGACAGTTTGTTGGACTATATGACTGAAGATGAGATTCTTGAGGAAATTGAATTAAATAAAAATGATTATTTATATTTAAAAGAACCAAATAAATATGCACAAATATATTTTTGGGAAGTCCTTCCAACATATGACAACGGTTTATCAGTTTTTATTAAGAATAATCCAACAAATCAGTATATTTCTAATAAAAATGAGAAATATATAATACTATCTATTTATGGAACGATGCATTTCGTAGAGGACTTTGATGGTTGCATACAAAAAAGAGATGAAATTATAGGAGAGTTATCTAAGATGTTTCCAAATACACAAAAATCAGAAGTATTTTTCAAGCATGCTGCTGATCCTTCAGGCAATAGCATTGTAGATGCACTCTATTTTGAACATGATTCAGGAGCAGAGATCGAAACGTCATGTGACAATTTTGAAGAAACTTTCAGAATTAAAAATAATTGGTCAGAAGGTCTCAATGTTTCTATTAGTTCTGCAGAAACTACTAGTTGGTTGCGTAATCAATAGTGATAAGTTTTTTATAAAAAAAACATATATGCCCAAAAATAATCCGTCACTGTTGAATGATTTTGTATGTTCTAATTTAAAGGGTCAAATACCCTGCCTAGAGTTCAATATTGAGATAGAGTCTAACAGTCTCATGTATAACCCAAATAAAGCGATAAGAGACAAGGTCTTCCCCCTCAAGATAGGTAAGTTCTCAGTCAAATACTATACTTTTTGATTTCTTCATAGTAGAATGAAATTCTAGTTCAAAAATGACTCTATTATGAAAAAATGTCCATATTGTGCTGAAGAAATTCAAGATGAAGCAATCAAGTGCCGGTTTTGCAATGAAAATCTAACTCAAAAAGAAGAAACTATTCAAGAAGAAAGAGTTATTTCTCTTCAAGATGAACAAAAACAAAAATTTACAAAAAATACATATGTACCGCAACAACCATTAAGTTTTAATGATTCAGTTGGAACTTGTTTTAGAAAGTATTTTGATTTTTCTGGAAGGGCAAGAGGTTCAGAATACTGGTATTTTGTTCTCTTTAGTTTCATATTAAATATTGTTGCAACAGTTTTAGATACAAATTTTCTTGGAAATACCTGGGAGGATTCTGGACCTATATACATGATCACTTCTGTTGCTCTTTTTATACCTTCCATATCAGCAGCAGCAAGAAGACTTCATGATTCTGGAAAATCAGGTTGGTGGCAACTATTGTATTTCACAATAATTGGTGCTGTTCTTGTCTTGTACTGGTTAATCAGAAAAGGTGATGCTAATAAAAATTCGTATGATTTAAATTAATGAAAAAACTACTCGTACTTCTATTTTCATTCTTTCTTTATTTACCCTCTGTTTTTGCAGATGATATTTCTGACTTTAAGATTGAAGGGATAAGCATTGGAGACAGTTTGTTGGATTATATGACTGAAGAGGAAATTCTTGAGGAAATTGAATATCGTAAAGACTGGTATTCACATTTAAATCAACCAAACAAGTTTGCAGAAGTTTATACATGGAAAAATCTATCTACTTATGATGCAATTTCTCTTATTATTAAAAATACTTCAACAAGTCAATATATATCCAATAAAAATGAGAAATATATAATTCAGTCCATCTTTGGAAGAACAGTCTTCACAGAAGACTTTGATGGTTGTATACAAAAAAGAAATGAAATTGAAAAAGAGGTTTCGAAGATTTTTTCAAATACACAAAGATATGAGGATATTTTTGAGCATTCCGCTGATCCCTCAGGCAGAAGTATTATAGATTCAGTCTTTTTTGAATTTGATTCTGGTGCAATTGCTGAATTATCATGCTATGATTATGAAGAAACTCTTAGAATCAGTAAAAACTGGTATGACATTCTTGTTGTTGGAATTAGATCTAAAGAAGTCAGGAGTTGGTTGAATAATTAATAAAAATGATAAAAAACACCTACACTCAATTCTATTCCATCACTACTGAATCTGCATCATCAGTTCTAATATCTGAATAATCATCTCTTGTCTTTTGGTTGATGACTGTTCTCTCTTTGCATCTTTCAGCAG
>JABHDX010000067.1 GCA_018672815.1 Gammaproteobacteria bacterium
ATGGGTGTCCATACTGGCGATTCGATAACAGTAGCGCCAGCTCAAACCCTAACAGACAAAGAATATCAAGTAATGAGAGATTACTCCATTAAGGTACTTCGTAAAATTGGTGTAGATACTGGTGGTTCAAACGTTCAGTTTGCAATTAACCCTGAAGATGGGAGGATGATCATAATAGAAATGAACCCAAGGGTATCTAGATCATCTGCTCTAGCTTCAAAAGCTACAGGTTTCCCAATCGCAAAAGTAGCAGCTAAGCTTGCTGTAGGATATACATTAGATGAGCTTAGAAATGACATCACAGGAGGAAAGTCTCCAGTTTCTTTTGAGCCTTCTATTGATTATGTGGTAACTAAAATACCAAAATTTACTTTTGAAAAATTTCCAAATGCTAACCCAACATTGACAACTCAAATGAAGTCGGTTGGTGAAGTAATGGCCATAGGTAGAAGTTTTCAAGAATCATTACAAAAAGCATTAAGGGGACTCGAGAATGGCAACTATGGTTTCACTGAGATTCCAAATGTAACTAACATCGAAGAAAAAATATCCACACCAACAGCAGAAAGAATATTATATTTAGGACAAGCCTTTAGAGAGGGCCTAACATTGGATACGATCCATGGCCTGTCAAAAATAGATCCTTGGTTTCTTTCATACATAGAAGAAATAATTACACTTGAAGAAACCATTAAACAGTTGGAACTCAATACAATTGGTAAAGACTTTTTATTTACACTTAAAAGAAAAGGTTTCTCGGACATTAGACTGGCCGAACTTTTATCTGTTTCAGAACTAGACATTTATAGTTATAGAGAAAAACTAAACATACACCCAGTTTTCAAAAGAGTAGACACTTGTGCAGCAGAATTTGAAACTACTACTGCATATCTCTATTCAACTTATGAAGAGGAATGCGAAGCACTTCCAACAAGTAATAAGAAAATTATGATACTTGGGGGTGGGCCCAACCGAATAGGACAAGGCATTGAATTCGACTATTGCTGTGTCCATGCCGCCATTGCTATTAGTGCATCTGGACATGAGTCAATAATGGTTAATTGCAATCCAGAAACTGTTTCAACAGATTATGATACATCAGACAGACTTTACTTTGAGCCATTAACATTTGAAGATGTAATGGCTATTGTAAATGTTGAAAAACCAAAAGGTATTATTGTTCAATTTGGTGGTCAAACACCTCTTAATCTTGCTCAACAGCTTCAAGAGGCTGGAGCTCCTATTATTGGTACATCACCTGAATCTATTGACATAGCTGAAGACAGAGAAAGATTTAAAAAGATTGTCACAGAGTTGGGTTTACTACAACCTTATAATGAAGTAGCAAGAACCAAAGAAGAAGCAATTAAAAATGCAAAAAAAGTTAAATACCCATTGGTAGTAAGGCCATCATATGTATTAGGGGGGAGAGCAATGGATATAGTTTATAACGATCACGAACTGAATAAATATATGAAAGAAGCTGTTAAAGTCTCAAATGATTCCCCAGTTCTACTGGATCACTTTCTTGATAAAGCTATCGAAGTTGACATAGACGCAGTATCAGATGGTAAAGATGTATTAATAGGTGGGATTATGGAGCATATTGAGCAAGCAGGAGTTCATTCTGGAGACTCATCCTGTTCTATTCCACCCGTAACGCTTTCTGTTGAAATTCAAGATCAACTTATAAAACAAATGATTGCATTCACAAAAAAACTTAATGTTATTGGACTAGTTAACGCTCAATTTGCTGTGAGAAAAAATAAAATATTTATTCTTGAAGTGAATCCAAGAGCTTCTAGAACAGTTCCATTTGTGTCTAAGGCTACAGGAAATCAATTAGCAAAAATTGCAGCAAAAGCTATGATTGGAATACCTTTGAGCGAACAAGATGAGACGTTTTCACATACTCCTGGTTTCTACTCTGTTAAAGGCCCTGTTTTCCCATTTAATAAATTCCCTGACACAGACCCAATTCTAGGACCAGAAATGAAATCTACTGGTGAAGTAATGGGTACAGGTATGAGTTTTGGTGAAGCTTATATAAAATCTCAATACGCTGCAGGCACTGAAATCCCCTTAAGCGGAAATGTCTTTATTTCAGTCAGAGAACCTGATAAAACAAAACAATTAATTAAAATTGCGAAGCAACTACTTAAAAAAGACTACAATCTTATTGCTACTCAGGGAACTTGTGACTTCCTACTAAATAATAATGTTAAATGCACATTTATCAATAAAGTACGTGAGGGTAAGCCTCATATTGTTGATATGATAAAGAATAAAGAAATAAATTTAATAATTAATACAACCGAAGGCAAGCAATCCATTCAAGAATCTTTTTCAATCAGAGCTGAAGCTGTGATTAAGAATGTAACCTATTACACAAGTCTTGAAGCTGCTATTGCAACTATTGATTCATTCGATTACTTTAATAACATTGATATAAATAAAATACAAAACTATAAATACAATAAAAACTAGTATGGAAAGATTCGTGATGACAATAAATGGGCAGTTAGCCTTAAGAGAAGAATTGAGAACACTCAAATCGGAAGATAGACCAACCATCATAAAAGCTATCGCTACAGCAAGGGATTTTGGCGATCTTAAAGAGAATGCTGAATATCATGCAGCTAAGGAGAAACAAAGCTTCGTAGAAGGACGGATTAAAAACATAGAATCTAAATTATCAAATGCTGAAATTATTGATGTAACCACTTTAAATAACTCTGGTAAAGTTGTTTTTGGATGCACTGTGAGTCTTTTAAACCTGGATGATAACTCGAAAATAACTTATAAAATAGTTGGTGAAGACGAATCGAATATAGAAGAAGGACTTTTGTCTTATAAAGCACCTTTAGCTAAAGCAATGATAGGTAAGAATATAAATGACATTATAGAATTCAATATGCAAGATTTTAAAAAGAATTTCGAAATATTGAAAATAGAATACATTTAAAATTCAATGGCTAAAGAACATTGGCGACAAA
>JABHDX010000005.1 GCA_018672815.1 Gammaproteobacteria bacterium
AATTATTCCTATTTAGCAGTATTTATAAAGCACCCGCAAGCTGGTTCCAAATCGGTGCGAGAAACAATATACATAAATATTTTCTAAAATTAAAGACTTTTTTGTTCCATCGATATAACACAAAGAAATATATGTTTTTATTTGAATGATTTGTTTACAAAAAATAATTTAACTCTATAATCACACTCATGAAATTAAACACTACAAACGAAGTAAGGAGAATTCAACTATAGGTTGGGTTGTCTTTATGTGTACATAGAAACCCAGCTTAAGCTGGGTTTTTTTTTGGAAAGATATTATGAAAAAAAATTTTATAAATACGAATGAATGGTCTAAAAATGAGTTGCAAAGCATTTTGGATTTTGCTGATAAATTGAAAAAAGACAGAATTCAGCCTCTTTTAAAAAATAAATCTATAGCATTGATTTTTTTTAATCCCTCATTGAGAACGAAGACAAGTTTTCAAATTGGTATCAATGAGCTGGGAGGCAATGCTGTAATTATTAACCCAGGTCAAGATGCATGGCCGATTGAATTCAATATCGGTAAAGTCATGAATGAGGATGCGGAAGAGCATATTGCTGAAGTGGCAAAAGTCCTTTCAAGCTATTGTGATCTAATAGCTGTTAGATCTTTTCCTAAGTTTCAAAATATTGAAGAAGATATAGAAGATCATGTGATTAGAAGTTTTGAAAAATTTGCTACAGTTCCAATTATTAATATGGAAACTATCACTCACCCATGTCAAGAATTAGCACACATTCTGTCTTTACAAGAACAGCTAGGGGATCTAAAAAATAAAAATTACCTTCTGACATGGACATATCACCCTAAAGCTTTAAATACAGCGGTCGCCAATTCGAGCTTAATGATTGCAAGTAAATTTGGAATGAATGTCACACTTCTGTGTCCATCTAAAGACTATCTATTGCATGATTCTTTTCTCAAACAAGCACAGGCAAATTGCAATGAAAATAATACTAATTTTACTGTTAGTCATGAGATAAATGAGAGCTACTTAGGTAAAGATGTAGTCTATGCAAAAAGTTGGGGCTCTATTCCCTTCTATGGTAAACCAAAGGAAGAAAAAGAAATGAGAGATCGTTATAAGCACTTCATTGTTGATGAAGAAAAAATGAATATGACAAATAATGCATTATTCAGTCATTGCTTGCCACTGAGAAGAAATATAAAAGCCACGGATGGTGTAATGGATTCCAATTACTGCATTGCTATCCAGGAAGCTGAAAATAGGTTACATGTCCAAAAATCACTTTTAGTTAAATTATTAAAGGAATAAATTATTATGAAAAAAATTGTTTTAGCATTCTCAGGCGGGCTCGATACCAGCTTTTGCATACCCTATCTCATTGAACAAGACTTTAAAGTTCATACTATCTTCGTAAACACAGGAGGTACTGATGCTGAAGATGAAATAACAATCACGAATAGGGCTATTGAGTTGGGTGCAACTAAACACATTAATATTAATGTTGAAGAAGATTTATGGCATGAAATTATTAAGCCATTGATCTGGTCAGGTGCAACCTATCAAAATAAATATCCTGCCTTGTGTTCAGATCGATACTTAATTGTTAAGGAGGCTGTAAAACTTTGTAATGAGCTTGATACTGATTATATTGCTCATGGCTGCACAGGCATGGGTAATGATCAAGTTAGATTTGATCTTTCTATACAGTCGCTAGGAAATTTTAAAATTATTACGCCCATCAGAGAAATACAAAGCACTGTAAGCGATGTACGTAATTATGAAAAAGACTATCTTGAATCTAAAGGATTCAAAGTTTCATCTTTGCATAGTAAATACAGTATCAATGTTAATTTGTTAGGAGCGACAGCTTCTGGTTCAGAAATAGATGAATGGAATGAACCATCTAACAAAAGCTATATTCTATGCAATCAACCTGACAATTACCCCGATCAATCCCAAAAAATATCAATTGAATTTAGTCATGGTGAAGCAATTGCTATAAATGAAGAACCTATAATAGGTTCAAAACTATTAAAAAAACTCAATGAAGCTGGGGGACAATATGGAATTGGAAGAGAAATTTTTACAGGCGATACCATCATTGGTTTAAAAGGTCGTTTTTTATTTGAGGCTCCAGGTTTAGCCATACTCTATAAAGCACATAGGGCTCTTGAAGAATCTCTCTTGACGCGAGAACAAAATACTTTCAAGCCCTCTATTGGTCAAAAATGGATAGATCTCGTATATAGCGGTCTGTATTTCGATCCACTAGTTAGCAATCTAGAGGTATTCCTTGAAGATATACAAACCAATATTAATGGCAAAGTTGACGTAGTGCTTTCACCAGGAAAAGTTGATGCTGTGGCAGTTCATTCTGATCATATTCTGATAAGTACTGAAGGTGCTTATGCACAATCTGCTAACTGGGGTGTTGAAGAAGCAGCTGGATTTATCAAGCTCTATGGTCAGAGTACTGGAACATGGACCTCGATTAATAAAAAATAATTATGCATTAATTATGAAAAATACATCAATAAAACAAATTATCCTAAAGCTACTTAATAGTATTAGCTCAGAAAAAGAGATCAAAAAATATTTGGAAAAATTTTCCTCAGATGGGCCTCACTTTGCGATCATAAAAGTAGGAGGGGCTATTATTCAAAATGATCTTGAGAATTTAGCTTCTGCATTAGCTTTCTTGAATCAAGTAGGTCTTAGGCCCATTATCATCCATGGAGCCGGTCCAAAGCTTTCATCTGAATTGGATGATAGAGAAATAGAATACGATTTTATTGATGGAAAAAGAGTCACGAGTGATGCTGTCTTAAAAGTCGCTGAAGAACTATTTAAGCAAGAAAATAGTAAATTACTCAAAGCTTTATCTGAAAATAATGTCAACGCTAAGCCACTATTTAGAAATGTTTTTAATTGTACAATTAGTGATAAAAAACTAGGTTTTGTTGGAAATATTGAAAGCATTGATATGGAACCTATCTATGATGCTATCAATGATGAAAGTCTTCCAATCATCGCTCCTTTGGGAACCACCAAAGATGGTCAAACAGTAAATATTAATGCAGATATCGCAGCAGTGGCACTGGGTAAACATTTACAACCTGAAAAAATGATTTTTCTTACAGAGGTTGGAGGCATATACGACGCTCATCAAAATATAATCTCTGCGATCAATCTCAATTCAGATTTCAGAGAATTGATAAATTCTAAATGGTTGCATTCGGGTATGAAACTAAAACTTGAGCAAATCAGAGAGTTGCTGAATTCATTGCCTTCTAAAGCTTCCGTTTCTATTACAAAGCCACAGTATTTAACAAAAGAATTATTTACTGATGCAGGTTCAGGAACACTAATCAAAAAAGGCCATAAGGTTCAGAGCTTTAACACTCTGAATGATAAACAGAAGATTACACTACAAGAGATAATAGAATCTGGCTTTAATGGATGTTTATCACCAGACTTTCTGTCAAAAATAGAGGAATCTAAATTTTATTTGAGTGATTGTCAAAGAGCAGCAATCGTTATGTCTTATGATTCAAGTATTCCTTATATGGATAAATTTGCTGTAATGAATAAAGCCAAAGGTGAAGGACTTGGGTCAGCCGTTTGGAATAAAATGAGAGAATCTAACCCACAACTTTTCTGGAGATCTCGATCATCTAATCCAATTAATAAATTTTATATTAATGTTTGTGATGGTTTCCAAAAGTATGAGAACTGGAATATTTTCTGGATCGGCATAGAGGATTATAAAATATTATCGCTTTGCATAAATTATGCAGCCAATAAATCAACATCGGTTAATTATGAATAAAAAATATCATATTGCATTAATAGGAGGCAGAGGATTTGTTGGCCAAGAAGTGGTTAAATTAATAGATAATCATCCATATTTTCAATTGTCTCAAATATTTTCAACAACAAATGCAGGACAGAAAATAAAGAATTATAAGAAGAATAAGAATTTAGAATTCACTGAATTAGATTCGAATATGGAGAATATCAATTCTAATATTGATATTGTCATTCTGGCCCTACCTAATGGCCAATCAAAAAAAATAGTCAGCTATTTAGATAGAAATTTTAGAGATCAAATTATCATTGATATTAGTTCAGACCATCGTTTTGATGATGATTGGACTTATCGCCTTCCTGAAATAACAAATGTAGACAAATTACCTAAAAAAATAAGTAATCCAGGTTGTTACGCCACAGCTATGCAACTGATGCTAGCGCCGATAAAACAAAACATCATTAATCAAGTATCAATTATGGGAGTCTCAGGTTATAGCGGTGCTGGATCAAGCCCTAATGATAAAAATGATATAGAACGACTAAAAGGTAACATTTTAGCCTATAGCTTAAGCAATCATTTGCATGAGCTAGAAGTTAGAAAACATTGTTATGAATATCTTAATTTTACACCTCATGTCGCTAATTTTTTTAGAGGGATTTTGACAACTGCACACATACAGCTCAATGAATCAATCACACAGAATTCATTACTAGATTTATTTGAGGAATTTTATGAAAACAAACCTTTGATTCAAACCAATAGATCAATACCAATGATTACGGATGCTGTGAATAAGCATATTGCGTGCATTGGTGGGTTTTCTTTAGACGAATCAAAAACGCAATTAAGGCTGTGTTGCTCTATTGATAACCTACTTAAGGGTGCTGCTACACAGGTGATCCAGAATCTAAATTATGCCTGCCAATTTAATGAGACATTAGGAATTGAATATGAATAAAAAACTATGGTCCAAAAAACCAAAAAATATCACTTCAGGAATTGAATCACTGTTATCAGGTGAAGATATTCTTCTGGATCAAAAATTATTTCTATTAGATATAAAAGCGTCATTTGCACATACTAATGAGCTCTTAGCAATCAATATACTAACAAAAAGTGAAGCAAACAAAATTAAAAAACAATTACGAATTTTAGAAAAAAAATATATAAATAATACTTTTAAACTGAATTCAGACTATGAAGATTCACACTCTGCCATTGAGTTATTTCTTACCGATGAATTGGGCGCCATAGGAGCCAAGATACATACTGGTAGAAGTAGAAATGATCAAGTATTAGTGGCATTAAGACTCTATGCTAGAGAAGCATTAGAACAGTTAAGAGATATCAATATTGATATCTCAGAATCATTACTAAAACAGGCAGATCACAATAAAAATCTTGTTTTGCCAGGATACACTCATATGCAAAAAGCTATGGCTTCCAGTTGGGGGCTTTGGTTTTCTTCATTTGCAGAATCGTTTTTAGACAATATTGATCTCATTAACCACACTCATTCATGGATAAATATTAACCCATTAGGAAGCGCTGCTGGATATGGAGTAAACCTACCTATAAAAAGAGACATCTCAACTTCAGAACTGGGTTTCAGAAGAAAACAATTGAATTCATTATATGTGCAGAATAGTAGAGGTAAATTCGAGCTACAAGTAATAGAAACATTAAAACAATCCATGATGGACTTGAGAAAGTTTTGCTGGGATATGAGTTTATTTTTATCTCAAGAATTTCAGTATCTAACTATTGACGATGTATTTACGACTGGGTCATCAATTATGCCTAATAAAAGAAATCCTGATGTTATAGAAATTTTAAGAGCCAACTATTCTATAGTCAGTGGCCACTATTATGAATTGGAAAATCTATTATCTCTACCCAGTGGTTATCATCGTGATCTTCAACTTACAAAAAGAAGCCTGATTCTTGCATGTGAGTGTACGCTTAAGAGCTTAAAAATTGTCCCAGAGTTAGTTAAATCAATAAACGTTAATGCTGACATTTCAAAAGCATCAATTACCAATGAAATGATGATGACCGATGCGGTTTATGAGTTAGTGAAAAAAGGCTTGCCATTCAGAGAAGCGTACCATCAAGTAAAAGAATCAGAGGAATCTATCAATGATCCAATGGCTTCGATTAAACAAAGAATATCAGTTGGTGGACCTGGAAATCTTCAATTGTCTATATTGAAAAGAAGACTAAAAAAGAATATTGTCAATCAAAATAAATAATGCAGTATCAATCCCATAGCATCAGAAAGACTTTTTATAGCCTAGTGTGATTGTTCTATCATTCTCCATTTGAGGACCATTAAGCTTTTGCTTAAATGGGATTGTCAATTCAAATCCTAAAATATTACCCTGCTTTAAGCTTTTATTAAATCCTAAGGAAGCCGAATAGATTTCACCTCCATAATTTTCAGGATTAGCAGTTTGAACTGGCGCCATCACTCTTATGTCTCTACCTTCTAATGAATTAATCTGACTGTATGACAGACGAAAAGAAACTGCCATTGACTGAGATATGCCTTTATTGATCCATCCATCAAAATTGAAACTATTACCATGATTCCAATCTTTTTTATTGATTGTATTCTTGATCTTTAATTGACTTCCATAACTCCAGTCTTCAATGTCCTTAGTAAAAGTCAATGCCATCAGTAAAGAGGTAGACTGATCGCCTATTTGCATTGAATAAGGAAGTATGATCTCTTTCTTCATATTCATTGGAGTGAGAACTTCTCCATAATCTTCATTTTCACCAATTGACTTTTCTAGACCTATTTGTGCATTTAATTTAAAACCATCTTTATCTTTTATTTTCAAAAGTGTTGAAATCGATACATTAGATAAGCCTTGATTTTTACTCTTGAAGCCACCGAGTAGAGAACGATTCATCATGGAACTATAAGTCAAAAGATCCATGTCTTTTTCTTGATACATAGCCATAAACATCAATGTTTGTTGGTTGCTAATCCCATACATAGCACCAATCATTGTCATATTCATATCCATTTTTTGTGGAACAACACTCAATTTAGAGGGCATATTCATCATGGGATAAGGATTTGGTAAATTGATAATTTCAGAATCTGATAGAGAAATATTATTATCACTGTTTCCCTCCATACTCATTCTCATTTGCCTTAGAGATAGCATAAAGTGTCCTTTTTTATGGACTTGACCACCCATGATACCCAATGGTAATTGACTAGATACACTATGCATATGATGGTCCATATCCGACTCTTCCATAGCGCTATGATCCATCTCAGACATAGCCATATGATTATGATCCATTTCATTGGCATGAGTCTTAATCGAAAAACATAGAGCAAATAAGAATAATATTGAGGCTTGATTTGAAATAAATTTATTCATAAATAAATAAGTAATTAATTGGAAAAAATATATAGTATTGCATCTTAAATGATTGTGCTATGAAAACAGTAGATTACTCTACAATTGTCATTTCATTTATAAGTCTTGTGTCATTTTCATATACAGCTAAAGTCCATAAAAGATATCGTGAATCGACATGAATAGTTCTAGTTTGAGGTATATATTTATAATCAGATATAATTGTTTCAAGCATTCCATCGAATGCTAAACCTACAAAATCTCCTTTATCATTTAATGTAGATGAACCTGAATTACCATTAGTTATATCCAGATTAGAAATATAATTTACTGGAACAGAATCAATATCTTGCAATCTAAAATCACCATATTTCTTTTCAGAAATCAGTTCAATTTGTCTTTGATCTGCATTAAAAGGATAGAGACCTGTATTTTTTTGAGCTATGCCTTCTAGAGTGGTAAACGGTCTATAATAGACTCCATCCTTTAGCTCCACTCCCATAACATTACCAAAAGTCACCCTGAGAGTTCCATTAGCATCTGAATATATGTCTTTATTTATTGATTTATAGAATTGCCTTAATGCTTTGATAAAAATTGCTTTATGTTCCTGCAGTCTACTGGCTCTAGCCTTTTGTATATTCTCCAATTCCATGTTCTCCTCAAATACACTTCTTACAAAAACAATAAAGGGATCAGTAGATTGATCCAATTGATCTAAAGTAGTATTCAAAAGTGCAATGCGTTTCTCTGTATCTAAGAGTTCAGAAGGAAAATCATACATTTGATTGACCACAGATTCTGTTTGAACCATTTCTTCATCCAGTTTCATTAATGAGCTATAAACTTGTCTTCTATTGATGTTCTCAACTTCCTTGTATCGATTTAATCTAAATAGGAATATTTCTTTATCCACAGAAGCATCAAAACGATAATCCAATGACCTCATCCGATTGACTAATCTCTCATAGTCTCTTTCCTGATAACCAATCTCTCTCTGACTATTAGGTTTAGTTTTCTCATAAGCATGACGATAAAGTATTGCAGCAGTGTTAATCAATGTTGAGCCGCCGTAATACATTGAATCTAAACTTTCTTGTTTTATTTCATTAGTCAGATCTAAAAGTATTTGTAGAGCATTTTCTTCAATTTTTCTGTTGCCTGTTTTCAAAAACTCTAAAAATTTATTCCAATTAACCTTTTCTTGCTCCAATAGATTAAAGTTTATAGCTCCATCTATTTGTCCAGATATCTTTTTATAGTAGTTGTCAAAGCCACTTATACTGCCCCTATATTTTAGTGCCTTATCCTCATCATCCTTAGTCAATGCTTTCATTAAATCACTATTAGATTTTAAAAATTCTACAAAGCTAGGAAAACCTAAATCGACATCAAATTGAATTTCAGGGAATGTTAAGAGCCTGTTTGTTGTTCCTGGATATCCTGCAACCATAATAAAATCATTTTCTTTAATACCATTTTTCGAAACTTTTAGATGATTACTAGATTTATAAGGAACATGATCTTGGTTGAATTCTTCACTCTTATTATCTGTTGTGACATAAGCTCTAAGCAGTGCAAAATCTCCGGTATGTCTTGGGTACATCCAGTTGTCGATTTCACCACCAAATTCTCCAATAGACTGTGGAGGAGCGTAGACCAATCTGACGTCTTTAATAACTAGTTTTTTGATGAGCTGATAAACTTCACCGCTATAAAAACTTTTTATATCACATTCATATTGTGGATTATCTTCACAAGACTCTATGATATTTTTTTTATTGCTTTGGATAATTTTATATCTGTCATTGTCGTCTTTAGACTTCAAAGTACCCTTTAAGATGCTTGATGTAACATCAGTAATTTGTTGTGTTATGAACACTTTTGCACCAGGGGCAGATGGGGCTTCCTCTTCCAAGCTTTTTGCTAAGAAACCACTCTTGAATAGATCTTTCTCCATTCTTTCTGAGTTGAATTGTAAATATGATCCTTCTACACAATGATAATTAGTTGCTATTAAACCTTGGTCAGAGATAAATGCAGCTGAACAACCACCAAGACTAACAATTGCATTTAGAGGATGTTCAAATAAACTGCTAAAACGCTTGATATCTCCTTTGAATCCAGAAGCTTTTATGTCTTCCGAAATATTAGGAAGCTGTGACGGCTCCCACATGCCTTCATCAGCAAATAGAGCTCCGCAATAAGATATTAGAAATACGATAATTATTACTTCAGCTGATTTTCTCATAATTTTTTCCCATCAAAGTAGATATACATAATATATTGAATTTTATTTTTTTTAGTTATGATACAGATAATAAGATCCACAAAGAATTAATTATAGAGAAAAATTGAAAATGAATAAATTAGTACCTGATAACTTTGAAGTCCCAGAAATTCTAGAGACAGAACACTACAGATTAAGAATGTTAACAATACACGATGTTCTAAAAGATTATTTAGCAGTTATTTCAAGTACCAAACAATTAATAAATCGATTTGGTGATGGTGGAACATGGCCAAAAGGCTTAACTATAGAACAAAATCTAATAGATTTAGGGTGGCACCAGAAAGAATTTGAGAATAGAACATCATTTGCCTATACCGTCGTATCACTCGATGATAGCGAGGTTCTGGGATGTTTCTATATATACCCAAGCAAAAGCAAAGAATACTGTGCTGATATTTTTCTTTGGTACAAAGAGTGTCATATAGGTGAACCAAAGGATGAAGAGTTATTTGATCATATTAGGAGATGGATTGATAAAGATTGGCCCTTTAAAAAAGTACATTATGCTGGAAGAAAATAAGAAGCAAGAAGAAATACGATTAAAAATAACCACTCAGCTCAAAAAAGATGGTATTTTTTTTGATGCACCTAAATCTATTACTTTATTTATTTGGGTAATTATTTCATCATTACTTTTATATATATTTTTAAATTGAAGAAAACATGAAATTTAATTTCTTAATTACTGCTGTACTCACTTACCTAATCTCTTTTCCAATTAACGGTGAGAATCATAATCAATCAGAACCTATTGAAAAAGATGGCTTATTCTATGTACTGTATCCAAAAAAACTATTTAGTGGTGAGCATCTAATCCATTATCCTAATGGATCAATCAGAAAAATACTTGTTTATAAAAATGGAAAAAAAGATGGAAAGAGAGAAACTTTTCATGAAAATGGTCAATTATTTGAAAAAGAAACTTATAGAAATGGAAATTTAGTGGAGATTTTTCAAGGTTTTTATGATGATGGCTCACTGTGGTGGCAAGGCACAGCAAAAAATAACCTGAGAAATGGTTATATCAAAGTTTATTTTAAAAACAGTCAATTGAAATATTCAGGGCAATATATTAATGATTCTCAAGAAGGTCTATGGAATTATTTTAATGATAAGGGGGATTTAGAAGCCACTAAATGCTTCTTTAAAAATGAAGAAGTTGAGATTGAGAAATGCAAAATTGCAGAATAAAGAAATAAAAGTTTTCAACTGTAATTCACTAAATTTAAAAATCAAAATTGCAATAAACTAACTACTTTTGCTAGTATTATTTAATGAAGAAAGTAATACTCATATCGCTATTAGCACTATTTTCCAATAGTTGGGCAGAAAATAATCTGCCTCCTAATGGTACTTTTATTAGTTATCACGACAATGGGAAAATCGCATTAACAGGCGAAATAAAGAACAATAAAAAATCAGGTATTTGGAAGTATTTCTACGACAATGGTCAACTCCAAGCTAGAGAATTATATGGTGGTAGTAAACCTATTGGAACTTGGCAATATTTCAATAGAGAAGGACATTTACTACAAGAGCATACATTCAGAAAGAGTAATATTACTGTATTTTCGAGACAATCAAGACCCATTCCAAATGGGGTTGAGAGAATGACTCCAAATCTAAAATAAAATTTGATCTCAATTTAGGTTTTCCTAGCTTTAATATTTAAATAGTTTTGATAACCTAGATTAATGAAAAAAATCAAC
>JABHDX010000068.1 GCA_018672815.1 Gammaproteobacteria bacterium
ACTTTGTGTGTATCAGGTGGATTAGTGCCTTTGCATCCTGTAACATATACTTTGTTTTCTCCCACTTGTTGCATATCCAATGAATTAAAATGAGCTGTCACATCTGGGTTTAGATAAGCTGTGGTTGATATTTCATAAAGCAATTGAGCTGTCACAGTCCCAATTGATACTAAACCACCTGTGTTTGGGTGTTTTGTAATAGTAAATGAACCATCCTCTTCTATTTCAGCTATTGGGTATCCAATGTTTTTAAAGCTTTCAACTTCTTGAAAAAATGAATAATTCCCACCCGTAGCCTGAGCGCCGCATTCGATTATATGACCAGCAGCTAATGCTCCTGCTAGAGCATCAAAATCATCACGCGACCAATTGTATTTCCAGGCTGCCGGCCCCATAACAACTGAAGCATCTGTCACTCTTGGGCAGATAACAATATCAGCACCTTGGTCTAATGCTTCCTTTATGCCCCATGAGCCCAAATATGCATTGGCTGTCAGTACAGGATAATTTGCTTCTTTAAGAGGGATTTTTCTATCGATGTTCTCAAGTTCAACTCCTTGTTGTTCGAGATTCTTAAGGTCTGGAACTATATTATCACCATCAATGTAAGCAACTTTAGAATCAACATTTATTTCTGATAAAATTGCATTAATTTCATGAGCCATTGATTTTGGATTAAGTCCACCTGCATTGGTGACTATTTTTATATTTTTATCATGGCAAGACTCAGCAATTTCTTTTATTTGTTTTAAAAAGGTTGCTACATAGCCCACTTGATCACCACGTTTGACTTTTTGACCATAAAGAATACCCATAGTCAATTCAGCAAGATAATCTCCTGTAAGAACATCAATGGGTCCTCCATCAATCATATCTTTTGCAGCTGAAAGCTTGTCACCATAATATCCGCTACAATTAGCTATTCGAATAACATCTTTACTCATTTTTTATTATTTCCGATTGAGACTTTCCAAAATGAGGTCTGTCACCATGTTGGAAGATTTTTCAGGTAAATCTTCTAATGTTTTTTTATTTTCTGGTATAGAAAGTTCTCGCGCTATTCCTCCAAGAGATATTGCAACGGCTTGAGTATCAATGTTTTTAATTTCATTAATTTCTTGAGCTTCATCAAGCAAACTTTTAATAAAAGAAATAAAGTAATTCTGGTGAAAATCAATCATTTCTTTAGCCCCTCTTATTTTATCTAAATCACCATCGAATTTTTGTAACTTAGGACCGGCAGCCTCATTGCCAATTCTCATATAGATTCTTAATCTTTCTAATGGAGAATCAATATCTTTCATACTGTTTAATGCTTCTCTTCCAATATTAGTTAGAATCCTATCCATAGTCGTTGTGATTAAATCTTCCTTACTGGGTGCAATTTCATACAGTGTGCGAAGTGAGACTTTTAGGTGTGAAGCAATATCAGACATGGTTAAATTAGCAATACCTGTTTCAAGAAGGCTCTCAAAATCCTCAATAACATTAATATGTTTATCCGTTAAATTTTTAAATGTTTTTCTTGTTACTTGAGACATATTATTCCTTATCATCATTAATTATCATTAAGTTAGCACCAAGTTCCAGTTGTTGGCCTTCAGATATAAACAGTTGTTCTACTAAACCATTCTGGTAAGCAGTCACTGTATGATTCATCTTCATAGCCTCTATAACTACTAATTGATCTCCGATTTCAACAAA
Organism: Gammaproteobacteria bacterium; assembly: GCA_018672815.1. Next base: position 1,705 of record JABHDX010000068.1, read on the forward strand.
ATCTCCCTCTTTTACCATCACCTTTAGTACTTTACCTGGCATTGGAGAAATCATCGAGCCTTCCCTTACCTCTATATCAGGTGAAACAAATTTTGGCACTAATCTCAACAATTTATTTCCTTTTGAGAATTGAACCAATAAGGAGTTTTCAAATTGTGTAATTTTCCATTGATTTCTAACGCCATCTAACTCTATATCCAAGGAAGCATTATTCCAGTTATGAATAATTGCTAGAGAGCCATTGGCTATTTTATAAGTACCATTTCGTTGTCGTTTATACTCTATAGATATTTCTTGATCTGCTAGAGTAAAATTAACTTTTTGAAATGGCAATCTAGCATTATGCCAACCCGATGGTATATTTTTTAAAGTATTGGCATTATCCCTATTGGCACCTTGTAACCAAAGGGCTGCGGAAATGGCAAGAGAATTTAATTCGTCATCAGACAAATTAATTTCAGTTTGGGGTTTATATAGATCTATAAAATCAGTTGTTGTTTTTCCCTCTAAGAATTCCTTACTAATTAAAATATTTCTTAAAAATTCAATATTATTATTAAAGCCACCAAAGTGAGCTGATTCAAGTTCCGATGTAAGCTTTTCAGTTGCGTCTTTTCTATTTTTTCCATGAGCAATAACTTTCGCTATCATTGGATCAAAATCGGTGTTTACATTCATACCTTTCTTAATACCAGTATCCCAACGTATACTCTTATTTTTATTGATATCATTGGCAAAAAGGGTTCCCGTTGATGGTAAAAAGTTATTAGAAGGGTCTTCTGCATAAATTCTAGCCTCAATAGCATGGCCGTTTGTTCTAATGTCTTTTTGATTCAATTGCATAGACTGATTATCAGCTATTTTTAATTGCTCTTTAACTAGGTCTACACCTGTTACCATTTCAGTCACTGGATGTTCGACTTGGAGCCTTGTATTCATTTCAAGAAACCAAAATTCTCCGGTCATATCATCCATCAAAAACTCTACAGTTCCAGCTGATTGATAGTTAATTTGTTTGGTAAGATTTACAGCTGCTGAAGTTATTTTATCTCTAGTTGCATCATCGATTCTTGGCGAAGGACATTCTTCTATGATTTTTTGATATCGCCTTTGAATGGAACATTCTCTTTCACCTAAGTGTAAAATACTTCCATGATTATCTGCTAGTACTTGGACTTCAATGTGTCTTGATTTTTCTACATATTTTTCGAAAAATACACGATCATCATCGAATGAATTATAAGCCTCTAGCTTAGCCATTTTGATCGAATCCTTAAGTTCTTTAGGATCTTGAACCAAACGCATGCCTTTTCCGCCTCCTCCAGCTGCTGCTTTTACTAATATTGGGAAACCTATTTTTTTTACATCTTTTTCATTTTCTATAATCTCCAATACAGGAACCTTGGCTTTGGCTGCATATTTCTTTGATTTAATCTTGTCACCCATAATCTCGATAGCTTTAGGAGTTGGGCCAATCCATATCAATCCTGATTTTTCTACTAATTTTGCAAACTTTGAATTCTCCGACAGAAAACCATAACCTGGATGAATAGCCTGTACATTAGTTTTTAATGCCAATTCAACAATTTCTTTAGCATCAAGATAAGTGTCTTTAATACGAACCGATTGATTAGCTTCATGGACGTATGGTGAATTTGAATCCGCTTCATTAAAAATAGCAACACAGAAGATATTAAGATCCTGTGCTGATCTAATAATTCTTGATGCAATCTCTCCTCGATTAGCTATTAATATTTTAGAAATATGATTCATAGCCTAAAGACTCCAAATTCTTTAGTTCCTTTGATGGGTTTGTTTCCAACAATTGATAGACACATTCCTATGACAGTTCTCGTATCTCTTGGATCGATGATCCCATCATCACTAACCAAACCTGTTGCTTCGAGTGCTCTAGAACCATCTTCTTGTAGCTTCTCTACTGCAGCAACTATTTGCTTATCTTCTTCTTCATTGAACTTTTCTCCTTTTCTCATGGCTCTTGCTCTTCGTACCAATGACATTACTCCAGCAATTTGCTTTCCTCCCATGACTGCAATTTTTGCTGACGGCCATATAAAGGTAAACCGATTATTAAAGGCTCTCCCAGACATAGCATAAGTACCTGCACCATAGGATGCTCCTAAGATTATAGTTATATGAGGTACGGTTGAATTTGATACAGCATTAATTAACTGAGAACCTTTCTTGATGCTTCCATCTCTTTCAAACTCTTTACCAACCAAAAATCCTGTGACATTCTGAAGAAATATTATTGGTGTATTAATTTTATTGCATAATTGAATGAAGTGGGCAGCCTTCTGAGATGAGTCAGGATAAATTGCTCCATTGTTTCCTATAATAGCAACTGGATAACCATGCACATGTGTCCAACCACAAACTATTGATGATCCAAATAGAGGTTTAAATTCTTCAAAACGTGAACCATCAGAAAATCTAGCTATGGCTTCTTTAATATCAAATGGAGTTTTTAAATCTTTACTAACCAGTCCTAGTAATTCTTCACTATCGTAAACCGGTTCTTCTGGAACTTCTTCGATATTCTTCTCTGGTTTGTTCCAATTCAAATGAGAAACAACTTCTCTGCATAATCTTAAAGCATCCATTTCATCTTCAGCTAGATAGTCAGATAATCCTGAAATCTCGGAATGCATTTGAGCGCCTCCGAGTGTTTCATCATCAGATACCTCACCTGTTGCCATTTGAACCAATGGTGGCCCAGCTAAAAACACCTTTGATTGATCGCGTATGAAAATATTGTAATCTGACATTCCTGGTTGATAAGCACCTCCAGCAGTAGAGGAACCGAAAACTACTGCAATCGTTGGTATTCGCATCTTAGATAACTCAGTCATTTCATAAAACCACCTTCCACTTTCTGCAAAATGACCTGTACCTATGTTTGACATTTTTTGTTTTGATTTTGGATCAATCCTAAGATCAGCTCCTGCAGATTCAACAAAGCTAATGTATGGAATACCATTATCTCTAGCGATTTCTATACAACGTCCCCATTTTTTTGCAGCATAACTCGTTAGAGCTCCACCCAAAACAGTAGGATCATTACCGAATATGACACATTCAACACCTGATATGACTCCAATACCAGCAACAGCACCTCCACCAATAGTATATTCAGATTCATAAGCGGCTAATGAACTAATTTCTAAAAATGGACTGTCAGGATCTAAAACGTTAAATATTCGATCTCTAATAGACATTTTTCCACGCTTGGACAGCCTCTCATGATGATGAGGTCCACCTCCTATTTCAGCAAGATCGAGTAAAACTTCTATCTCAGAGAGTTTCTTCATCATTTCGCTATAATTGTTTTTATAGACTTCTGATCTAATATCTAACTTTGAGATAATCTTTTGTTTTATCTTTTTATTTTCCATTTAAAAACCATTTTGGTAATATTATAGTATAAATATTACCATTACTAAAAGTATTAAAATTTATATGAAAGAGATCATTAAAGACATAAGAGAAGAAGTAGCTGAACTCAATAGTTTATTAATTAATCTTTCAACAGAACAATGGGCTACTAAAACTACATTTAAAGATTGGACACCAGAAATTGTGGTTTCGCACTTATGCTACTTCGATTTAATGACTATATACTCGATCAATGATGCTGAAAAGTTTTCGACGGAAGGGAAATACATCATGCAAGTTTTTTCAACAAAATATAATTCATTAGACAGAGCTATAGCTATAAAAGAAAGGCTAAATACCAAAAGTTATGAAGAACTTAGGACATTGTGGCTTTCATCCAATGATCAAATGTGTTCTGTTTTTGAAACAGTTAATCCCAAACTAAGATGTCAATGGTTTGGACCTGATATGGGTGCAAAAATGTTTATGACTGCAAGATACATGGAAACATGGTCTCATGGTCAAGAAATCTATGATTTATTAAAAAAGAAAAGACATTACACTGATAGCATAAAAAATATAGCAGACATCGGAGTAAAAACATTCGAATGGACTTTTAAGAATAGACAATTAAATGTTCCTAATGAAAAACCATTTATTTCATTAACATCGCCATCAGGGGTTCAATGGCAATGGAATAACTCAAATAACAAAAATAAAATTATTGGTAGAGCTAGTGATTTTTGCCATGTAGTAACACAAAATAGAAATGTAGCTGATACAAAATTGAAGATTCAAGGAGATATTGCAAAACAATGGATGTCTATTGCTCAATGTTTTGCTGGAGAACCTGAGTCTCCACCTGAAGTAGGAATGCGAGCTAGTTAATAAAAGAGGTAATAGTATGAAATGGACTGAAGAACATGAAAGCATTAGAGAAATAACAGCAAAATTTGTAGATAATGAAATCAATCCATATGTTGATCAATGGGAGGAAGATGGTATTTTCCCAGCCCATGAATTATTCAAGAAGTTAGGTAATCTAGGAATGTTAGGTATCAGCAAACCTAAAAAATACGGTGGACTTGGTCTAGATTATAGCTATTCACTTGTTTTCGCTGAAGAGATGGGACGAGTTCATGCAGCAGGAGTAAGCACGGGTATAGGTGTGCAAACAGATATGGCGACACCTGCTTTAGCAAAATTTGGAAGCGAAGAACTTTGCAATAAGTTTTTAGTTCCTGCAATTAGTGGTGATGCAGTTTTCTCAATAGCAGTTAGTGAACCCAGTGCTGGTTCAGACGTTGCTTCAATTACAACATCCGCTGAAAAGATTGGTAATGATTACCGAATCAATGGGACTAAAATGTGGATCACTAATTCAATACAGGCTGATTATTTCTGTCTTTTAGCTAATACAAGTGAAGATCCTCAACATAAAAATAAATCACTCATTGTTGTTCCCTCTGATAGTAAAGGTGTTTCTGTTTCTGAACCCTTGAAAAAACTTGGACTGCACTCATCTGATACAGCACAAATATTTTTCGACAATGTTAAAGTGCCTCAGACAAATAGAATTGGTGATGAGGGTAAAGGATTTATTTATCAAATGATCCAATTTCAAGAAGAAAGACTCTATGCAGCAGCAGCAGCCCTTAAAGGTTATGAGAATATTATTCAAGAAACAATAGAGTATACAAAACAAAGAGAAGCATTTGGTAAACCTATACTGGATAACCAAGTTGTGCATTATAGATTGGCTGAACTACAAACTGAAGTAGAACTCCTAAGAGCATTAACTTATAACGCTGTTGAAGAATATATCGAAGGAAAGGATGTTTTAACTAAAGCATCTATGGTGAAACTAAAATCAGGCCGCTTAGGAAGAGAATTAACTGATGCATGCCTACAATACTGGGGCGGCATGGGCTTTATGTGGGAAAGCTCTATATCTAGAGCTTATAGAGATACTAGACTGGGCTCAATTGGTGGTGGAAGTGATGAAGTGATGTTAGGTATTATATCAAAGCAAATGGGTATACTGAGTTAACTAATTATTAAGATTTTTCGCTATCCTTATTCCGACCTGTAATCCTTTGCCAGAATGATCTTTTTTTCTTCTGTCCTGTTTTACTTTTTCTTTCATAATTTTGAGTTGGCAGAGTCTTTTGCAAAATACCGTCTGCAAAATAATTAGGGGCTTCATCCAAACAAGGCTGTAATTGCTTATTATTGGAATCTTGACTAACTTCCTTATAAACCATAGCTTTGTTTGAAGTGATATCCCTATTATCAATTGTTTTATCAATCAAACCGAGAAGTTCCGATAAATCATCATCGTCTATATTATCCACAGTTGTTTCATTCTTTTCATTTATTGTCATGGGCAACATTTCACCAATAACATTATCTTCAGCAATAACCGATTGATTCATTTCCAGTTCAGGGATATTAAACCTCGATCTTTTTTGTAATTCTCTAAGATTATCCGGCACAACAAGATTTTGGATTGAAGTACTTTGCTCATACTCTTGTGGTTCATTGCATGTAAGAACCGCGGATTCAAAAAAGCTACAGCCCGACAATATAGGTAAGACTAAAAGTATCTGGTAGAATTTTTTTATACGATTATTCATGTTTTTGAGTGTATGAGTGATGAGGTTATTATAAGTTGATCAAAAATTCGATGTTTTTATGTGAATAAAGGTCAATATTCTTATTTAGTCCATATTATAGTTTTAAGATAAAATTATAATAATACATAACACACTATATCTTAGAAATTAAAAACAAAGGTTAAAAATTATGCCAACAGTAAAATTAAATAGTAAAGTTCCAAATTTTACAGCAACAATAACTGACAAATCCCAAATTAAATTATCTAATTATTTAGGAAAAAACATAGTTATCTATTTCTATCCACGAGATAACACACCAGGTTGTACAAAAGAAGGAGAAGAGTTTAGAGATAATCATCAGTCCTTCAAAGATAATAATACAGTTATCCTAGGAGTATCAAAAGATTCTGTGTCCTCTCATAATAAATTTAGCAGTAAATATAATTTTCCTTTCGATCTTATTTCTGATGAAAATGAAAAAGTATGCAAACTATTTAATGTTATAAAAGAAAAAAACATGTATGGA
>JABHDX010000069.1 GCA_018672815.1 Gammaproteobacteria bacterium
CTCTGTATCGATCACCACCGAGATAAACATTGTCGCACTCACCGCCAGCACAAACTTCAATATTTGACTCAGGCATAAAAGGATCGCCAATGGAGCTATCGTCTTCTTTTAGCTCATAAGCTGAATATCTAAATTTAGTGGATAAACGATCATTCCAATCACTATAAAGAGTCAATGATGTTCGATCAATTTCTGGTGGTTTCTGATACCAGTTATTACTAAAAACTGTTGAACCTCTATTGTATTTTCTTGGATAAAGATCTTCATCCTGTTGATACATGAGAACTGCTCGATGTATATCATTGATATTGGCATTCAATTTAATCATTGTTTTTTCGCTTGACTCAGGGGTAGCAAAATTTGAGATTTCACCTGCATCATAGTTGTAACGACTCTTAGCAATGCTCTTTATTTGATCCGCCATCGCAGTTGTTAAAACATCTGCTTTTTGTGGTGCACTACTATCAGAGGTTCCATATAATGCTGGACTGGCAGCTTCAAATTCTTCATAGCCGACAAAGAAAAAGAGTTTGTCCTTAATAATCGGACCGCTGAAAGTAAAACCTTGTGTTTCCTCGCTAAACTCTGGAAATTCATTTCCATCTGGATCTTCACCAATATTATCTTCATCTCTTTGAATAAAGAAAACACTACCATGAAAATCATTAGTTCCTGATTTAGTTACAGTCGCAATAGAGCCACCGGTTGTATTTCCTCTTGAAACATCAAAAGGTGTGACATCGACTGACATTTGATCAACAAACTCCATACCAACTGGATTTCTCATGCTACCAAAGCCATTAGCATTTAAACCAAAAGGATCATTAAAACTAACACCATCAATAGTAAAGTCATTGAAGCGATTATTTTGACCCATTACTGAAATTTCAGAATAACGACTGGAGCCTGAATTAATAGAAACCCTAGGGTCTAGTTTTGCAAAATCTGCAATCGATCTATTCACGGTTGGTATGCCATCCAAAGCATCTCTATCCAAAAAGGTACCTGTACCCATTCGAATGGAGCCCTGTCCAGCTTGAGCCGTAACTGTAATTTCCTCAAGACTTGTTGAAACTAGGGTAACATCTAAGTTTGTTGTTTCATTCAGTGTTAAAAAGATACCTTCAATACTCTGTGAGCCATAGCCAGGAGCAGAAACAGTAACTTTATAAGGACCGCCAATGAGAAGATTCGATAAGTAAAACCCACCGTCATCTGTGGCTGATTTTGATTTAGTTGAACCGGTTGGTTGATGTGTTGCAGATACTACTGCTCCTTGAACATTGACAGCTCCTTTGATTGATGATGTTGTATCGACATCAGCAAAAAGTGTAGTTGAAAATATTAGGAATGCAGAGAGTACCAAAGAATGTATTTTGTTATACATTTTACCCCTCTTTAATATTGATAATTTATTTTTTAAAACCATTTTTAAGTTGAAAAAACTCTAAAAAGTAATCATAAATTATTCTCTCAATATTACAAGAATATTAAAGCTGCATCTCTAATTAATTCTATGTCTTCAAAAAATAGTCAGGCCTACAACTTTAAAAAATTATTCCCGAGTTATAAACTTCTGAATTACTAATTAATTAAGTGGTTTACAGATAAGTACAGGGATGGTTCTATCCTTCCTTTTTTAGATGTATTGTAATCTGAACAAGCATTAACAGTGTTTGACTAAATGACATCTTTTTTCCTCTTGACTGAGTTCCTTAATGCTCGTAGAACAATTATCTGCGCCAATTTGCATTTTAATTCTATAATTCTCAAAAAAATTGAGAAGACAAATTGAATAAACCGTTAAAACATCCTGTCAAGTCACTAAAATATTTTTGCTTTCATGTGTAATCGTTAATAATAGAATCAATCCAATCAATCGATTTTCTTGCCAACAGTTATTACAAAACACATGGGATAACCGCTAAACGAATCAAAATAATTACCAGCTTATTATTCACATACCTTTAATACTCAACATAATAAAAACTCCTAATAATTATTTTAATTTTTTTAGATAGTTAAAGTAAAAAAA
>JABHDX010000070.1 GCA_018672815.1 Gammaproteobacteria bacterium
CTCACCACCATCTCTTTGAGATTAAACTGCAACATATCATTGCCTTCAATGACTTGATTGCATGAGTCTGCTGCGACGAAGTTAGAAGCTGATAATAAGACAATTAATGTCAGTAATAGTGATGATTTATTCATATTGATCCTTAGTTAGTATTGATTAGTACTGTTATTTCGAATAATGATAGTAATTGGACGGAAAAATAAATTATCTATTGATCCATATTATTGATTAAAGCATCTCCAAATTCACTGCATTTTACTGGAGTGATATCATTCATTAATCGGGCAAAATCATATGTAACTACCTGATCTTGAATGGTTTGATCCATGGATGAGATGATCAAATCTGCTGCTTCTGTCCAATCAAGATAGCGTAGCATCATTTCACCAGATAGGATCACAGATCCAGGGTTAACTTTATCTAGGCCACTGTATTTTGGTGCTGTCCCATGAGTGGCTTCAAATACGGCATGCCCAGTTAGACTATTGATATTTCCACCTGGCGCTATACCTATTCCGCCCACTTGTGCTGCTAGAGCATCAGATAGATAGTCTCCATTCAGATTCATTGTTGCTATTACATCAAATTCAGAAGGTCTAGTTAATACTTGTTGTAATGTAATATCAGCAATTGCATCTTTGACAAGTATTGCTCCATTATCCATAGCATCCGTCTGTTCTTTGTTAGCTGCATCTTCTCCACTTTCAGCTTTAGTTCTTTCCCATTGATCCCAGGTATAGACATAATCTCCATACTCTTTTTCAGCCAATTCGTAGCCCCAGTTTCTGAAAGCACCCTCTGTGAACTTCATAATATTGCCTTTATGAACAAAGGTGACACTTTTACGTTTATTTTTTATGGCAAAATCGAAAGCCGATCTTAATAATCTTTCCGTACCCTCAATGGATATTGGTTTTATTCCGATGCCAGACGTCTCTGGAAATCTTATTTTAGAGTAATCTTCTGGAAAAGACTCTTTAAAGAAGTTAAGAAATTTTTTATTAGACTCACTGCCTTGTTCAAATTCAATACCAGCATAGATATCTTCAGTATTCTCTCTGAATATAACCATATCAATTTGCTCAGGAGTTTTAACAGGAGAGGGAACACCTTTGAACCAGCGAACTGGTCTTTGACAAACATATAGATCAAGCAATTGTCTTAACGCTACGTTGAGTGATCTCATTCCACCACCAATTGGTGTGGTAAGAGGGCCTTTGATTGAAACTAGGTATTTCTTGCAGTCTTCTATCGTTTCATCTGGAAGCCAGTTGTTAAATTTATCAAAAGCTTTCTGACCAGCATAGACTTCAAGCCAATGAATCTTTCTTTCTCCATTATAAGCTTTTTCAACTGCGGCATCTAAGACTCTAACGGCTGATTTCCATATATCTGGACCTATACCATCTCCTTCTATAAATGGGATTATTGGATCGTTTGGAACTGTTAATTTTCCATCTATTAGCTCAATCTTTGATCCTTGTTGTGACATATGTAACCCCTAATTTCTAATATTTTATTTAATACTCTAGACTTTGGGCTGTAATTATATGTTTTTGGATTTTTTATACAATAGTTATGTTTGATTAATGTTGACGCAAGAAATCAAACAAGATTTTACAAAAAGCAATTTTTTGCTCCTTACCTGCAACCACGTGTGCTACATCCTCCATAGTCACACCAATCGCATTGGGAATACCTTCTTCTATTGGAATTGTTGTTCTTGGACCTGTAACCATATCTTTAGCTGCATGTATAATAAGACAAGGAGCTTTGATTTCAGAAAGCTGTTGTCGAACATCATGATTTAAGCAGGCTTCAACGAGTCTTTCATGGGTCACTAGATTTCCATTTAACTCTTTCCAACCAGCATTCTCTCCCAATAATTTACCTCTGTTCTCATTGTAATACTCAGGCAGAAAAGAATAAATACTAACGAACTCTTGAAAAGTTAGGAAACCAGAATCTCTATGAACATCCCTGAAGAGTTTTAACTGATTATAAAGATAGGTGTCACAAAAAACCCAAGCACCCATATTTACCATACTTCTTACTAAATTATTTCTTTGAATAGCAACTTCTTGAGCCACACAACAACCCATCCCAACCAATCCTATCATGTGTACATTCTTCCATTGCAAATGATCCAAAAGACCAATCAAATCATTAGCATGCATTTTCATTGAAGGAGTGACATTTAAATCATCCGAGGAATCCCCTATACCACGATAATCAAAAACCAATACTTGATATTCATCTGTTAATCCTCTGGCTAATAATTTTTCATTACCATGTGCAAACGTACCCCAACCACCCATGCAGACAACAGGTTCACCCTCACCATGAATTTCATAATACATTTCGTGATTATTAATTTCGATTGTAGGCATATAAATTCTCCCAAGGTTTGAATGAATGTTTGAAATGATTATATAATTGCTAATCTACTAGATCTATATGTTTCTTGATGGAATACTGTAATTCTAATTTTTTATTTTTTAAAGGAATAAAGCCCATGAGCGAAAGAAAAGAAACAAAAACTATAATGGAGTTTTTGGCTGAAAATCCAGATGTTGATGTCAATAATGCCTGGGAACGCTGTTGGGGTATTCAGACTGGTATTATAGATAGGATTAGACAGAGGTTTGAGGTCTCAAAGCATCCATCATGCAAGGGCAGGGAATACTTTACTTCTGAAGTGCATCCTGAAAATGGCCAACTAGAAGGCTCTTTTAATTCTTATACAGGAGAGAGTATGGACTGGTTAGTTCACTCTTGGCTTGGCAACAGAAAACGTAGTATTTTGGATATCAATGCAACAGCATTCTTGGGACAAGAAACAAGAGTTCCCCATTTGACAGTTATTTTTGGAACAATACCTCGTCTTTATTTTTATGCTGAATATACACCGAGGATGGATTTAAGAATGAATCCAGATTATTTACACAAATATTATGAGCCAGTAAATAAAGATTTTCTTGAATTTAGAGATCATCCAAACTGGACTAGATTTGTCAGTCATGGAACTTATCTTAGATCTCTTATGTCTCCTATTTGTATTAGTTCGCATGCAGAGTTAAATGACGAAAATATCGATTTTTGTGAAACTTACTTAAAAACCTTTATCGATCGATGGTTTGAATGGCTAGATAAAGCTGAAACTGTTCCAGAATCAGAGAGAGATGAACTTCAAACCTATGATTTAAAGGTAAGAGAGTTGGGGTATAGGAATGACCCAATGAATATACTTCCAATTCAAATATTCGGTGCCGAAGAAGCCAATAGAATGCTGGAAATGAGAATAGGTGTCGATCAAATTAAAACTGTTTCTGGTCGTTGGAAATGATTAAAGTCGATGTCTAGAGCACTTCTAATTGATGATGATGTTAAACTAGGAAGACTCTTAAAGGATTTTTTGAAAAAGTCAGAGATACATTTGTTGCCCATTATCGATCCTACTCAATCTTTGTCATCCATAGATGAATACGAACCAGATATTATAATTCTTGATGTTATGATGCCTCAATTGGATGGTTTTGAGGTGTGTAAAAGAATTAGAAAAAATCACTCAATACCAATCATTATGCTAAGTGCTAGAGGCCATGCTGAGGATAAAATTAAAGGCTTAGATTTGGGCGCTGATGATTATATTGCTAAACCATTTCAACCAAGAGAGCTTTTAGCAAGAATCAATAGTCTTTTACGAAGAGTTCCAGAGAAGAAAAAGATCACAATTAAAGGATCTTTTATAGTTGATACACTGCATCGAGAAATTAAAATGGAGGGAGATTTATTAAAGCTGACCAATAAGGAGTATGAATTACTTTCTTTTTTAGTTTTTAACCCTGGTGTTATCTTCTCCAGAGATGATCTTCTTAAACAAATTAAAGGTATTGAGGCCAAGCTGTTTTCAAGATCTATTGATATTTTGATTTCAAGGCTTAGAAATAAGGTAGAAAAAAATACCGATGACCCAGAATTTATTAAAACAATTTGGGGTAAAGGTTATACCTTTATCAATTTCGATAGGTCTGAATGATGCATAAGTTTTTTCAATCATTAACAATTAAGTTAACTTCTATTTTCTTTATTACAGCTATTGCTTATGTCTATCTTTTGACCATTGGAGTTCAGAGGCTTGTGTTTAATGATGAGGTACGAGAAACTCTTGGCTATTATCAGTCAGGTTATTTTGAATACATGTTGGAGGACTTAGGTTACCCACCTAGCTTAGTTAAAGCCAAGAAAATTGTAGAAGCGATGCCTTTAGACATGATGATTTATGATGATAATCCAGTATGGTCTTCGTCAATAGATTTTCCAGATATTAAATCAATTGATTTTCAACTGAGTAACCTGAACCTTGCTAAGATTAAGGCGGATATAGAGGTAGGAAGAGAAGCCTCTATAGAGGGATTAGAGTTTTCTAGGTATAAGGGGAGAGTTTATACTAAAATTCCTTTTGATGAATTCACAATTATAATGGTTAACCCTAAATTCTCAGAACCTGTAGTATCAATCTATATTCTTGAGCTTGTCATTGCAATTACTCTCATTATTCTTTTGGTTTGTTTTGTAAGCGTTTCTAAAATCTTCAAGCCAATACAAATTATTCAGGATGGTACTAATCGTATTGGTAGTGGAGAACTTAATCATAGAATTGAAGTTAAACAGAAAGATGATTTGGGGAGGCTTGCAAAACAGATCAATTTGTTAGCAGATAATATAGAAGAAATGCTTCATGCAAAGCAAATGCTTAATCTTGGTGTCAGCCATGAATTAAGATCTCCACTGACAAGAGCAAGGCTTCAAGTTGAAATGATAGAAGATGACATTAATAAGGAAGATCTTTTAGCTGAAATTACTGCCATGGAAACAATAATTTCAAATTTATTGGATAGCGAGGCTATCAATTATGGTCATAAGAAACTAAATTTGGAGACTTTCAGCTTAAAGAGAAGTCTAGAAAAGGTGATTGAGAATTCAGCGTTTCTTAAAGTGAAAAAAGTAAGTGTTAATATGGATACTGACGATGTAAGTCTTGGAGCTGATCAAGTTTTAATCGAAGTAGTATTAAAGAATATTTTAGAGAATGCTGCTAGATTCTCACCAGAAGAAAATTCAACCATTGAAGTTAAAATAGAGCATCATAATGATGAATTTATTAATATCTCCATTAGAGATTTTGGTCCTGGTTTCCTAGAAGAAGATATTGAAAAAGTTACAGAACCTTTTTATAGAACTAGTAAATCAAGAAGTAGAGAAAGTGGAGGCTTTGGTTTGGGCCTCTATTTATGCAAGCAAATCGTACTTGCACACCAAGGTTTATTATCCATCAGTAATCATGAGGAAAAAGGGGCAGTTATCTTTATTCAGATACCAATGGAACAATAATTTAATATCGATTCATTAGAATTCTTTTACTATCTAGAAATAATCTTCATTCTATGGTTTAATCCGGTCTAAATTTTAGGTAAATATTATGGCATTAATACATGTAATAGACAGTGAGGGCGAAGAGCATGAAGTGGAAGGGCAAGTCGGCCTTTCACTAATGGAAAGTTTGCGAGACTTAGATAATGGAACGTTAGCATTATGTGGAGGCATGTGTTCATGTGCTACTTGTCATTGTTTTATTGAAGAACCATGGGCCTCATCATTATCAGAAAGACAAGATGATGAACACGAATTACTTGAAGATTTAGATTCTTTTAGAGAAAACCAGTCTCGTTTGTCTTGTCAGATTGAGTTGACAGAAGAAATGGATGGCATGAGAGTCGAAGTCGCACCTGATGAATAAAAAAGGCTAATAATGATAAAACTATTTCATGCTAAAGGCAGTCGATCTGCAAGAATTATATGGCTATTTGAAGAACTAGGTATGGATTATCAATTAGATATTCTAGAACGAGGAAAACCAAATCTAGCTTTTAATTCAGCAAGTCCATTTGCAAAAATACCTGCTATCCAAGATGGTGATCTAACCCTTACAGAGTCCGTTGCAATTATTCAATACATTCTCAATAAGTATGGTAATGGCCAACTTCAGCCAGCAATCGATAGTGTTGAATATCCAGTTTTTTTACAGTGGCTCATGTTTGGAGAATCAACAATGATTCTTCCAGTTGTTGAGATTTTAGTTAACACAATGTTTAGATCTGAAGAAAATAGGCATCAATATTCGATAGACTCTGCAACGAAGCAGTTTAAAAAAATAGCTCAATCTTTGGATCCTATACTCAGTAAACAAGATTATCTTATGGGGAATCGCTTTACAGCTGTGGATATAGTTAATGGTTATACCTTGAGACTTGCTAGCAGGCAGCAATTACTTGATCATTCTGAGGGTATTGAAAATGTATGTGATTATTTTAGAAGACTTGAAGCTCGTGAGGCTTATCAGAAAGCTATCTCTATATAGGTCGTCTATTTTTCCAAGGCTTAGCTTCTTCTAGGTCTAAAGCGAGTTGTAATAGTTCTTTTTCTTTTCCTATGCCTGCCTGAAAATGTGACCCAATTGGTAATCCTATTGAAGACCAATGCAACGGCAAGGATATAGCTGGTTCACCTGTCACATTTGCTAGGGGAGTAATACTGATAATATCAATGCATCTTTGTAATAAATCATCATAAGCTACACTGGGAGCAAGAAATCCTAATTTCGGCACTGTTGTTTGCATTACAGGCGTTAGAAGCATGTCATATTCTTCAAAAAAACCTTTCGTTTTTATCGTATCGTTTTTTAGAAGATTAACGGCTTTCTTTACTTGATTTTCGGGTCTGGAATCAAACCATTTCCCAAGTCCTAGTGTCCATGGCTCTAGTAATTTTTCATTAATAATTTTTTCCATTCCATATGTTTGCTCTGCGAAAGTAATAATTTCTTTAGCGCCATAAGCCCACATAGTAAGAAAAGAATCTATAAAATTAATACCATTAATAAACGGCTTAACTATTTCTATATTATGTCCTAGGTTTTCGCATAACTTAGCAGTATCTTCGGTTGCATTTTTAACTTCAGGATCCGATTCTATTCCAAGCATACTTTGTGTCATCATTGCTATTTTAAGTACTTTTTTTGATCGAGTTAAGCTTGTTGGAAATATGGGTAAATGTTTGGGTAATTTTTTTCTTTGCATAGCATGTAGAGCAGTAATGGAATCTCTAATAGTTTTTGTATGAACAAATCGAACGCTCAAATCAATAGGTCTATTCGGTTGTGACGAATCAATTGTCCTATAGAGGCTTGGCTTTAATCCGACCAGACCACAGCAAGAAGCAGGTATTCTTATAGATCCACCACCATCACTGGCAGAAGCAATAGCTGTCATCCCAGAAGCAACAGCTGCTGCTGATCCACCACTGGAGCCACCTGTTGAATAATCTTGGTTCCATGGATTTTTAGCTATACCTAAATGAAATGACTCTGTGCTTGGTAGCAGACCAAATTCAGGTGTATTTGTTTTTCCCAAAGAAATTAAACCTGCATCTAAAGCAGCTTGTACATTGGAAGAATTATTTTGAGCTACTCTTTTAGCAAATAATTTTGAACCAGAAGAAGTTATTAATCCCTGTTGGTTTAGTAAATCTTTGATTAAATAGGGCACACCAGCGAAGGGGCCTTTCGAATTTTGATTTTTAGCTATTAACCTTGCTTGCTCAAATGAGGTTTCAACTACAGCATTTAATGATGGGTTTAGTCTTAAAATTCGATCAATAGATGCGTCGACCAACTCTAATGCCGTTATTTCTTTTTTCTTGATTAATGCAGCCTGTGCAGTGGCATCTATATTATTGAATGGATCGATATCACTAAATGCTTTTTTGATTGGAAAGGAA